>JAOARK010000064.1 GCA_025210575.1 Schleiferiaceae bacterium | reverse complement strand
GTTTTACAATTGGCGGCCCCATTGGAGCACTTTTGGGAATAGCATTGGGAAATGTAGCCCACCGTTTAGCGGGTAATGACGAAGAACCTTTAATCGGAACCGGTGGTGGTTCCACACAAACGCATTTTAGAAGGTCATCAACTGTAGATTCTACTCCTGCTGATTTTCACTTAAGCGTTTTGGTACTTGCCGCAATTGTCATCAAGGCTGATGGCAAAGTAGATGAGAAAGAATTAGACTTTGTTAGACAATCTTTTGTAAGAATGTTTGGTAAGCAAAAAGCGAATGAAAGCTTTAAGGTGTTCAATTCTATTGTAAAACAGCAAACCAACACAAAGGAAGTTTGTTTCCAGATCAGAAGACATACCTCTCATGCTATGCGTTTGCAATTGGTTCATTTCTTATTTCAAATTGGAGAGGCAGATGGTCATTTGCATCAATCTGAATTACACGTAATTAGAACAATTGCATCTTACCTGTATATCCGTTCAGCCGATTTTGAGTCTATCCACGCGATGTTTGCCAAGAAAACAACAAAGGCAGATTACTATACTATTCTAGAAATAACGCAGCAAGCCACTGACGATGAAGTGAAAAAAGCATACCGTAAAATGGCCAAAAAGTATCACCCAGATCGATTGGTTGACATGGGTGCCGATGTTCAGGCTGCAGCACAAGAAAAGTTCCATAAAGTGCAAGAAGCCTACGATGCTATCTGCAAAGAAAGAGGTATTTAACTAGCTTTAATTATTTTAGAGAAAGCACAGAAAGAGAAAACAAGGATTAGTTACTTTTACCGACCATTTTATGTCGAGAATTAACGAAATTAAACGTCCTATTTCCCACGAAATGGAGGCCTTTGAACCAAAGTTTAAGCAAGCTTTGGCCACCAAGGTTCCGTTACTCGATAAGATTACCCATTACATCGTTAAACGAAAAGGAAAGCAGTTGCGTCCCATGCTGGTATTCCTTTCGGCAAAGCTGGTTGGCGAAGTGAACGAAAGCACTTATCGCGGTGCTTCTTTGGTTGAATTGATGCACACGGCTACATTAGTGCATGACGATGTGGTTGACGATGCCAACTTAAGACGAGGGTTCTTTTCAATTAATGCCCTCTGGAAGAATAAGGTGGCCATTTTAGTTGGCGATTTTTTGCTGAGTAAAGTTCTTCTGCTTGCGGTAGAAAATAAAGAACACGAACTACTAGAAATCGTTGCTACTGCGGTAAGAGAAATGAGTGAAGGTGAGCTTTTACAAATTGAAAAAGCCAGAAGACTAGACATTACCGAAGACATTTACTTTGAAATTATCCGACAAAAAACTGCGAGTTTAATTTCATCTTGCTGTGGTGCAGGTGCGGCATCCGTAACAGATGACAAAACCACAGTAAATAAGTTAAAAGAATTTGGTAATTTGCTAGGGATAGCCTTTCAGATTAAAGATGATCTATTTGACTATCAATTAACCAACCAAACAGGTAAGCCCTCAGGTATTGATATTAAAGAACAGAAAATGACGTTGCCGCTCATCTTCGCTTTGCAGCAAGCAACTAAATCTGAAAAAAGAAGAATAATCAATACCGTTAAAAACCATCACGACAATCCTAAAAGGGTAGCTGAAGTGGTGGAATACGTGCAAAAGAGCGGTGGATTAGAATATGCCGAAAAGAGAATGTTGGAGTATCAGTCCAACGCCCTTGAGATTTTAATGACTTTTGAAAAGAGCCCTGTGAGAGATTCTATGGAGGCGCTCGTTCAATATGTTATTGAAAGGAAAAAGTAACTAATTAAAATCTACATATGGGAGACTTCGACTCTGCTGCGATCAAAGACATGATCGTTAGCTACGGTATTCAAATTGTTATTGCCATAGTCATTCTGATCATTGGGCTATGGGTAGTGAAAATCATTCAAAGTGGAATTCGCAAAGGGTTAGAAAAGAAAGGAACGGACCCTTCTCTTCAAGGCTTTACCCTATCCCTAACGGGAATGGCCTTAAAGATCATGCTTGTTATCGCTGTAATAAGCCAATTGGGTGTAGAAACAACTTCATTTATTGCGGTTCTTGGTGCAGCTGGTTTGGCTGTAGGTATGGCCCTTTCAGGCACATTACAGAATTTTGCGGGTGGCGCAATGATCCTCATCTTCAAACCATTTAAAGTGGGGGATTTTATAGAGGCGCAAGGTTACTCTGGCTCGGTTAGTGAAATACAGATCTTCGTAACTATTTTGAAAACACCGGACAATAAAACTATCATCATTCCTAATGGTGGCCTATCTACAGGGTCTTTAATTAACTACTCTGCAGAACCCACACGTAGAGTGGATTGGACTTTTGGTATTGGTTACGGTGATGATGCAAATAAAGCACAAGAGGTTATAAAAGGATTGTTAGATGCCGATAATCGAGTGATGAAAGATCCCGCCATATTTGTAGAAGTTTCAGAATTGGCAGATAGCTCTGTAAATTTTGCAACCAGAGCTTGGGTGAAAGCCGAAGACTATTGGGGCGTTTATTTCGACATGAACAAAAAAGTGTACGAAGAGTTTGATAAGGTGGGCTTAAACATTCCTTACCCTCAAATGGATGTGCACGTACATAAATCTTAACCCTTAATTCACCTTACATCTATGGAAGAAGAAATGGACAAAGCTGGCGACCTGTTCTCGCAAGGCAAAGACATGGCCTACAACTTAATCGTTGAGCATGGGCCACGAGTATTACTCATCATTGTTCTCTTTTTTGTTGGTCTCTGGGTCATAAAAAGAGTAGAGTCAATGCTGAGAAAAGTAATGACCAAACGCGGAGTGGATCAAAGTCTCATTCCGTTTGTGGGTTCGTTAACTGACATTGGCCTAAAAGCCTTATTAATTATTAGTCTCGCTGGAATGCTTGGCTTTGAGACTACCAGCTTTGTCGCCATTCTCGGTGCCGCTGGTTTGGCTGTAGGTTTGGCGCTACAAGGTACACTAGCCAACTTTGCTGGAGGTGTGCTGATCCTTATTTTTAAGCCTTACCGTGTTGGTGATCTGATTGAAGCTCAAGGGGAAAAAGGCACAGTGAGTGAAATACAAATCTTTGTAACCATTATTCACACCCCTGAGAACAAAACGGTGATCATTCCCAACGGTGCTATCTCTAATGGAAATATTACCAACTACACTCGTGAAGGGTTTATGCGTGTTGATCTAACTTTTGGTATTAGTTACGATAGCGACATCAAGAAAGCCAAAGAGGTGCTCTTAGCTGTAATGCAAGAACATCCTAAAGTTTTGAAAGATCCAGCTCCTTTTGTTGGGGTTGCTGAATTAGCAGATAGCTCCGTGAATCTAGCGGTTCGTCCACATGCAGATCCTGACCATTATTGGGATGTGTATTTTGACATATACGAAGCCGGTAAAATTGCACTAGACGAAGCACAAATTACTATACCATTCCCACAAGTAGATGTGCATATGCAGCCACAAGGCTAATCACTTTAAAGTGCTGATCTCGTTCATTACTTTTTTGTAAAAAAGTAGAACTTCTTGACCGGGCGATTGGTTATCACTCCAGTTAATGGTGTTGCTCTGACCTTCGTCCGTTATTGTTATCCGGTAATTCATGTTTCCGGGTTTATAGTATTCCATATCACCAAGTTTCAGTTGCTCGGCTTCTTCAAATACTCTAGAGGCAAAAGAACTCTTCAGTTTCCCCACTTCGGTATAGATTTCTTCCTGTTCGTTGTAAAGGTCAACTTGCCCGTTTTCACTTAAACGATAAAAGGTATATCTTCCTGTAAATCCACCTCCTTCTCCAATTATTAAGCTCATTGCTTCCCTTTTCTCTACAGGTTTATCTTCATTTTCTGTTGGTACATCCTCAACATCACCACTTACGGGCTTTTGAGTATTGCACGCTTGCAATGCAAAAACGGTGAATAAAATTGCAATGAATTTGTTCATGGTAAGTAAAGTAATTCTTCAAAAGTACAAGAGAAATATATGTAACAAACAAATGCGAGATTATTTAATCATTTTATAATAATTTGCCTTTGCGTTTGATAGCTTGCGCAACTT
>JAOARK010000063.1 GCA_025210575.1 Schleiferiaceae bacterium | reverse complement strand
GCATGGGGCTTTTAAAATTATAGTAGATAATTATTAGTCTACGATGATTTTCTTGCTAAGAGTATAACCTTTAGCGTTGATGTTTAGGATGTACATTCCTGGAGCAAACTCAGAAACATCTAATCCTAATCTAGTAGTACCTTCATACAACTCACCAACTTCTTGAGCTAATACTTCTTGACCCATTGCATTCACAACGTTATAGCTAATGTCCATTCCTTCGTTTAAAGTAAGGATGATGTTAGCGTAGTCGCTAGCCGGGTTTGGAGCTACTTTAATGCTCATTAAGCTGTTCAAGTAGTTCTCGTCAATGCTAATGATAGAGTTAATCTTAACTTTCTTAGCGTTCAAGATCTCATAAGTATCGTGGTTTGTAACCATTCCGATAGCTGCAAAATCCATGATAGACTCACCTTGCTTTAATGTATACTCGAAAGTGTGCTCATAAATTGTACCTGCAGTTACGCTGTTAGGAATAACACCAGCCTTACCGAAGAATCCTTCAGGAATAGCTCTTGCAACGTGGTTATATACCATGTCTGTAGCAGGAACTGGGTTAGGCTCTTGCTGCCAGTCTTTACCTGCACCTGTTAGAGGCAAGTTTTGAGATTGGTAGCTGTAGTAGTTAGCCATATCGTAACCTGAAGAAGTTCCAGTTACGTTATCTTCAGTCAATGCCATTGCAATTCTGTAGTTACCAGTTACACTAGCAGTAAACTTCACTTGTACTTTAACCATAAGTTTTCTAGTAGTCCAGTCGTAAGAAACGAATTCTGGCTCCATAACCTGAGCATAAGTAGGAGCAGCTCTTCTGTCGTTGTAAGCTTGCTCTAAATCTTGCTGATTTGGATCTGGGCCTAAAATTCTGTCAACAGAGCTACCTGGATATCCACCTGGAGCAACAGCACCAATATTGCTATCGTATTCTTGAACTACCATTGGGTCGTTGTTATGTACAGCGATAGTAGCAGAAGTAGAACCGTAAGTAGCGTCCATGTACTCCATTCCTACAGTACCTCTAGGACACCATCCACACCATGTTCCAGTTTTTTCTTCGATAACTACAATTCTCTCAGGAGAGCTAGTAACAACAATTACGCTGAAATATGCAGTATCATTACCTGGGCTAGCATCAGGGTTACCGTTGATGTTAGAAGTCCAGAAAGCAATTTCATACTGACCTGAAGCAGTAGGAGTCCATGCGTTAGCATGAGTAACAGTTGTCGACTGACCAAAGTTCAAGTTCAAGCTACCTGCAGGAGAAGTGTAAACAGTACCACCATTTACTTGGTAGTGCATATCTAAAGTGTTTACTGTAGCACTTCCTAAGTTCAAGATTTCAGCACCAATGTTAAAAGGAGCGTTAGTTAAAAGCTCGATTTCGTTGATGTTTGTAATTCCTAAGTTCGCAACATCATGCTGAGGTTGTGTACCTTGGATGAAAGTGTAGTGGAAGTTGTCAACAGGAGTGTTATCACCACCTGCTAAAGGAGCCAAGTTTGGAGATCCTTGTACAGAAACTGCAGAAGAAGAAGAGAATTGTAATCCTAAAGAGAAGCTACCTAAAGTACCAGCATGTCTTTGATCTACAATATAAACGTTATTCGTTGTTTCTTCTAAAACAATACTCCAGTAAGTGTAAGTCTGAGAGTTACCAGCAACAGTAGCAGAAGCAAAATGAATCCAATGCTGTCTGTTTGGAGAAGTTCCAAAAGTCTTGCTGATTACGTAGTCATTAGAACCAACAATGTCAAGTCCTAAAACACAAATTGAGTTATCTGGAACGTTAGCATTTGGTAATGCAACAGCACCAGCAGATGGAGCAGAAGAAGCAGTGATGTCAAAAGTTACAACACCTGTTGTAGATACTTTGTACTGCGATCTATTCGCGCCATTAAAGTTAAAAGTAAAAGGAATGTTTTGAGCGGCAGACCAAGTTGCAGAGCCGCTAGGTCCTTGAACACCTGCCCATCCAGTACCTTGTTGGTCGTGATAACCTTTAGGTTCTTCGATGTCATTGTTCAGCCCTCCAGGGTTTCCAGGAAGACCTGGCCAATAGTAATACTGACCGAAAGCCATGGCGCTCGAGAATAGAGCAACCACCATCAATGTAATTTTTCTCATCCGTAATGAAATATTTATAGTTTCTTCGGGCTAAATGTAATAGATAAATTAATGCGAATAAAAAAAAAGCCTCACTCTATGAGTGAGGCCGTTTCTACTAAGAAATACAATTACTGAATTATCAATTTCTCAATTGAAACATTTCCCGCATTAATAACTTTGATATAATATATACCTGCATCCAAATTGTGAATGTCAATAGTGTGTTCATCATTTGTTTCAACAACTCCTGAGTTTACTAATTGACCACTTGCATCAAGCAACAAAACATTAGCTCCGTTAGAAGTTTTCGTAAAGTGGATAGTTACTTGCTCTTTCGCTGGATTTGGGTAAACCACAAAAGACTTTACTTTTTCGGCTTCGGGTAGCCCTACAGTGTAACCAGCATAAGCTGATTGAATTACTTCATCATTGTCGTGGTTTTGAATCCACACAACAACGCCCAGATCATTAAAGTTTTCTACGCTGTGTTCTGTTGCGTGATTAATTTGATTGTTAGCATTACTCGGTAAACGATAGTTGCCTTTAAAAATGTAAGTCAAACTTTGGTTTACTGTAGCTGATTTGTTCAGTCCACCTATCAGTACTCCATTTTCGTCTGGTACCAGTTTCTTCATTACGTTGTGGAAAGTCGTTTCTCCACTAGACTTTGCGTTTTGTGTAGTTGTTTTTTCATAAACAGCCGTATGCAAAACATAATTTTGTCCATTGAATGTTTCGAGTGGATCAATATCAACGGTGATGTAAACAATTTTACCATTCACCCAATAATCAGCAGAAAGCGTAACAAAAGCTACTTCTTCTAATCTCTTATCAATACTATCTTGGTTTAATTGCTGGCTAAACATTTCGATTTGTCCATCAAGAACAATGGAGTTAATATTAGAAACCGCATAGAACTGCTTACGTGCCATTCCTTCAGAAGTAAAGTAAGGGTCTCCACTTCCAGGTGAGTTCATTTGATATTTTAGGCTTGTAAGATCTCCCACATTATTATTTAAGAAATTCTCTACGTGTGCGTTAGAAGACATGCTAGTAGGAGAGGTAGAGCTTGTAAACGTTTCAATTAACGAAACACGCTTATTCTCATTTCCGTAAGCATTTACAATTTTCACCAAAGTGTCGTTAGAATTATTCAAGTCTGGGTTTTGATTAATAGTTTCAACCCAAGTTTTAATAGTGTATGCTCCTTTCACCGTTGGAGACCAGCTGTTAGCCAAGTTGATTGAAGCGGTATTGAATTGAGCCACACTCAATCCATTTATTGTTACTTGAGTTGCTGCCCCACCATTAACAGAAATGCCGAATACAACTTCATTAATTGTTGTGGAACCCATATTCTCAATTGTAGCATCAATAGAAAATGGTGCAGAGCTCAAGAATACATTTACCTTAATATCAATTGATTTCACAAAGACATCTTCAGTTAACTGAGACCCTGGAACGAAAGTGTAATGTTTATTGTCTGTTCTTGTTGCACTATTGGCCGCTAAAGGAGCATAATTTGGTGAAGGCGAAATTTCATAAACTTCACTTGCACTAACTTGAACACCAACCGTTAAAGATGGAGTAGCTCCAAAATTTCTTTGATCTACCACATAGATTCTATCAGAGTTTTCCTCGAGCACTATACTAAAGTAGCTGTAGTGATTCACGAACGTTGCTGGTTCAGAATAGTTGTTGAATGAAATCCAATGTTGTCTATTAGGCGCTGTACCAAAAGTTTTTGTTACGATAGCATCATTACTTCCTTTACCAGATAGTCCCCAAACACAGATAGATTGACTTGGTATAAGGTTACTCGGTAAGCTCACATTTGCATGCGAAGGAGCACTTAATGCTGTTCCTGTATTAAATGTTAATACTCCAGAACTAGAGACCTTATATGAAGTAACGTTTGCGCCATTAAACTGAAATGTAAACGGAATAGTCTCGTTTGACGACCATGTGGGATTGGTTTTTCCTCCGGTCATAATAGTTGTCCAACCGCTAGGAAGCCCTCCACCAGGGGGATATTCAAAGTCCTCTTGGTTGACATTATTAGGATTGCCATTTGCAACCGGTAAGGTGTAATACTGTGCAAACGAGAACGTTGTACACAATAATGCCATAGTTAGTAAATTTTTTTTCATAATCATGGGTGTTACATATACTATTGTCTAAAATACCCGGGTAGAAAATTTGAGTTTTTTACAATAGAATTCTTAACTAACAATGAAAAGTTAATAACCTGAACCCTTTATTGTCAGCCAATTCTTGCTTAAATTCGCGCCTCATTTTTCAAGTTTTAATGGCATGAACGAAGTAGCAAATAACATTTCACGTTCTGTGGAATTGATGAATCTAGAAGACAAATATGGAGCCCATAATTACCACCCACTACCAGTAGTATTAGAAAAGGGAGAAGGTGTGCACGTTTGGGATGTAGAAGGAAAAAAATACTATGATTTTTTGTCTGCCTATTCCGCTGTGAATCAAGGACATTGTCACCCGAAGATCATTGGAGCTTTGCAAAGTCAGGCAG
>JAOARK010000062.1 GCA_025210575.1 Schleiferiaceae bacterium | reverse complement strand
TTTCTTGCCTTAGCGAAGCATGGAGTATGGTCTTTTCATTTTTCGGAGATGGAATTTAATGGCTGCCCTCCTTCGTTTTGGGAACTTGTCTTGAATCAAAAAGATGTTAGTGTTATTTTGTTACAACATCATACATCAACTCAACAGGGCTACGTGATAGACGAGGCATTCTATAACAAATCCTGGTCTTTGTTAGAAACTTCAAATTTCGTTTATGAAGGTTCGGTATCTCTTTTAACTAAGAATTTAAACAAACTTGAAGAAGGATTATTTGAAGTCAGAGAAGCTTATTCCTCAAAAAAAAGAAACAACTTAAACCCAAGTGGTTTACATCTGCTCAAGTATGCGCAAATATTCTATAAAAATCTTTTTAGAAAAATATATGAAGTCTTGAGCAAACGTTATCTAAAGTCAAGATATGACTGCTGGACAATATTTATCGGAAGTGGCGATTTCACCAGAGCAGATTTAAATAAACTGAAACCTATAGAACCACCGCCATATCAATTTTGGGCTGATCCGTTTATAGTCGAATATGACAGGGAATTGTATTTGTTCTTTGAGAACTTTGATTACCCAAGTTTGAAAGGAAAAATATCTTGTTCAAAGATCAATGGGAACCAATTGGGAGACATTCAAGATGTTTTAGAAATAGACACGCATCTGTCCTACCCTTGTATTTTTAAAGAAAATGGTGATGTGTTCCTTATGCCAGAATCTGCATCAAGTAATAGGCTCACTATTTACAGATGCATAGAATTCCCTAATAAATGGGAAGAATACAGCCATGCCTTTGAAGGCGAACAAATTCTTGATGCACAAGTGTATTTTGATGATGAGAATACCAAATGGTTATTTTTGAATAAGACTACACCTTCAGGGCCAAATGACGGAGAGCTACATATTTACCAAATGGATTCCATCTCTATGGAAAACTTAATTCCGCACAAACGAAACCCAGTAATTATCAATTCCAGAAAAGCCAGAAATGGAGGCCCCATTTTTAAACATGGTAAAGATCTGATAAGGCCCTCTCAATATAACTCAGAAGGGATCTACGGCAGAGGTTTAAATCTCCAGAGAATTGTAAAACTAAGCTTGGAAGAATATGAAGAAGAAACGATTACTACAATCTACCCTGATTTTAAAGAAGGACTATCAGGTATTCACCACTTACATCAAACGGAAGAAAACTTTGTAATAGATGCAGTGTATAGAAAATTTAAGCGACAATATTTTAAATAAAAAACCCCGAGTGTAGACATCTCGGGGTTCTGGGTTCTGGATAGAATATCCTAGTTTAAAGAAATCGTTACTCTAATGGTTTCATCTGTACTCAAGTAAGTGTAACCATCATCAACAATGCGCACATTGCCATTTTCTGTTGTTCCTGTATTCGGTCCTGCTTGTCTAATCGGTTGATTTACGCCAGTCCCTGGGTATTCATTCACCTCAGTTCCTGCATCCCAGAAATCTATGCTGCTTGTTATGTCTCCTAACACCACATTGTTTCCATTCCATAAAGGCATACCTGCATCGTCTGGTCCGTAAAAAATGTCATTACTCTGAACAAACATTGTCGCGAAGCTCAATAAATCACCTTGTGAAGCAGTGAATTCAAATTCGTAGCTGTTTCCTGGCATCAGTGGACCTGGACCACCTGCACCCACCGGTGTGTTGAACACGCCACTGCTTTTAACTTCAGCTTTATTCATAACGTTTGCAATCAATCCTGATGGATCTCCATCTTCAGCTAAAGCTTCCAAACCTTCTCCAAAGTCTTCCATACCATCTTGGAATAAAGGATAGCCTGCTGAATGCACTGCCCAAACTCCTGGAGCTAATGGAGAAGCAATTCCTGTATTCATGTGTAAATAGTCCGCTAACATTGAAGGATCTCCGTCTTCAGCAAGCGCTTCTAGCCCTTGCATCATGTCACTTGCATTTTCTTCGAATAATGGATTATCTGCATTATGAACAACCCAAACACCAGGCGCAATTGGCGAAGGATTTGAATTCAAGTTCTCAATGGTCATCGTAAAGTTTCCGTCTCCATTATAAGTCAACATCGCCTTGATGGCTGTATTCAATGTTGGATAAGTGTATCCATCATTAACATCCATAATAGTTCTTACGGTACCATTTTCATCTGGTCCTGTATTGGGGCCAGATTGATTTAAAGGTTGATTTGGACCTGTACCTGGCATTTCATTTACTTCAGTACCTGCATCCCATAAATCAAGTTGATTTGTTACATCTCCCGTTACTGGATTTCCGTTGTTATAAAGCTCTATACCCATTCCGTCAGGACCATAGAATAAATCATTACTCATTACAAACATGGTTGCAAAAGAAAGTTTAGCTCCTTCGGGTGCATTAAAATCAAACGCATAAGATTTACCTGGTGCAGCTCCCCCAGGAGAAGCATCACCAACAGGTGTATTAAAATGGCCACTTGCAAAAAACTTCTTGTCTTGGCTAATGTTTTCTATGGTAACTTTAAAGTTTTGAGTAGATGGCTGTGTGCCACCACCGCCACCACCATTGTCTTTGTCTTTTTTACATGCTATGAGGCTTAATCCAGCCATCGTGGTAATCATAAGGGTCTTTGAAATTTTCATTGTATTGTTCTTTAGATTATTTCAACACCCCAAAGATTCCGGAAGAGTATCACGGAAGTATCACAAGAATTTCACATTTTAAAAACTTCTGAATTTTTGTCCTAACTTCCTATCTTTAAAGCAATCATAAACCTATTCCCATGAGTAAAAACATTCATTTAATATCCAGGTGGTTCATTAAAGAAGGTTATCAAAAAGAGGCCGAAGGTATTCTCAAACAATTCGAAAAGACAGCTGAGAAGGAAGAAGGAACCTTAATGTATCTCATTCATCGTCCTAAATGGAATATCGATCTTGTTTCTAGACCTACTCCAAAACAGCTTGAAGTTCTTTTTGTAGAGATTTATGAAGATAAAGATGCATTCTTGAAGCATGTGAATAACCAACAAGCCTATCTGAAAAAAGCAGATGCCTTTAGATATTTTGAAACTCCAGAAAATCAACCGACTCAAGCCGCTGCTATGGTTGAGTTTTTAAAACTTGAACGCGGCTTTATCAAACCAGAACTTAATATCAAATAATTATGTGTACTACAATTCTTGTAACAAAAGGAGCCACTTTTGATGGCTCTACATTCGTGTCTCATTCTGATGATGACGACATTGGGGATCAAAGACTAGTACGTGTTCCAGCAGCAGACCATCCTGTAGGGAGCATGAGACCTGTTTATAAATGTTCAACGAATTATCCCAGAGTTGTAACAGATCAACTTGGTCCTGGATACAACACCAGCGAAGATCATTCTGAGATTTTAGGCTATATACCACAAGTTGAGCACACCTATGCCTATTTTGATGGTAACTATGGAATTATGAATGAGCATCAACTTGCTATGGGTGAATGTACTGATGCCGCTCAGAAATACGGGTCTGAACCTACACCTGGTAAAAGATTGTTCTACAGTAGTTCGCTCTCTCGGGTTGCCTTAGAACGCTGCAAAACAGCACGAGAGGCAATTAAACTGATGGGAAGTTTAATTGAAGAATATGGCTATTACAACACGGGTGAAACTCTATTAGTTGCTGATAAAGAAGAGGGATGGGTATTTGAAATGTGCCCTACCGAAGATCAAGGCGACCTTTGGGTAGCACAAAGAGTACCTGATGGTGAAGTATTTGTTGCCGCCAATGAATTTAGAATAAGAGATATAGATCCGGACAGTGATGATTTTATGTATTGCTCTTATTTATGGGATGCTTGTGAAAAAATAGGTTGGTATAATCCTAAAAAAGGCCCGTTAGATTGGTGTGAAACAGTAAGCTACGGTGAATACAATCACCCTTATTATTCTTTAAGAAGAGTTTGGAGTGTTTTTAACCGAGTAAACCCTAAACTAAAGTTAAGCCCTTGGGTAGAGGGCCCTTTTACCAAAGATTATCCGTTTTCTATCAAGCCTGCTAAAGCCTTATCCCTTTCTGATGTAAAAAATCTACATCGTGATCAATATGAAGGCACTCCATTTGACATGACAAAAGGCTTGGCTGCAGGACCTTATGGAGATCCTAATAGGTTGTATAATTATGCATATGATGGCAGTACTAAAGATGTGGTGCAACCAGCAAAAGACTTAAAAGGAGCCTGGGAGCGCCCAGTTTCTGTTTACTACTGTGGCTATAGTTTTATCAATCACATACGTCCCCATTTACCCGATGCTATAGGTGGTGTATGTTGGTTTGGTCCAGATCAACCCATGTCAACCTGTTATACTGCTTTTTATGCTGGGGTTCTTTCTGTTCCTGAATCTTTTCAGGAAATAAACCCAGCCGTATATGACAGCAGTAAAGCCTTTTGGAAGATGAATTTTGTGGCCAATTGGGCTAGACTCAATTATGAATTAATGATAGAAGATATAAAGGCACGTCAGGCGGAATTGGAAAAAGTTCAAGAAGACCAACTCGAGGTAATGGACAATCGCGCACTTGAAATACTCAATACTCAACCCGATAAGTTGAAGGATTTCTTGACTGAATTCTGTAATGAGAATGCAAGTGAGGTACTAAGTTCGTGGACCGACCTGGCTGGTTACTTAATTCAAAAATATGCCTCAGGATTTATCAACAATCCTAACATCGCAACAGATGTTGGTTATTCAAAAGAGTGGAGAGATGCCGTAGGCTACAAAAATGGCCCAGTGTCTTACAAGAAACCACGAAAAGCAAAAAAGTAAATTTTAAACCCTGCTCATTGCAGGGTTTTTTCTGACCATTTAGGAAGTAATTGCCCTACTCCTCTTGAACAACTATTTCCTAAATAGATCTGTATTAAACCACTTGTAGCCCAAAGGTGAATCGAGTACCTTGATTTAATTGACTGCTCACAGATATAGAACCATTATGAATGTCTATGATCTTTTTAACAATGGCCAAGCCCAAGCCATTGCCTTGTGTGGCATTCTCTTCATTTCGACCTCGGTAATAACGGTCAAATATATTTTCTAATTCAGCTTTAGTCATTCCTTTTCCGGTATCGATTACGCTGACCATAACGTTACCAGGGTTTTCCGTGTCAATTTCAATATGAATACTGTCTCCTTCATCGCAAAAACGAATGGCATTATCAATTAGGTTTTGCAACACTCGGTCTATCATACTTACATCGGCTGTAACCAATGGAGTATTTTTAGAAATAATGGTGTGCAGTGTAATACCTTTCTTTTGCGCCATGATGCGGTATTTATTTACCACGTCTTGAACCATCTCAGAGATAGAAAAAGGTTCCATATTCAGTTTAACCTGACTGCTTTCAAGTTTAGAAAGTTCAAAAAGATCATTCACCAAGCTTTTCAATCGTTCACAGCTCTTCACAATGATGTTAAGGTATTTTCTACGTTCATCTATTGTGATATTCTCAGCCTTCATTTCCAGCGTTTCTGCATAGCCTTGTATGGAAGCAATGGGCGTTCTTAAGTCATGAGAAACATTTCCAATGAGCTCCTTACGCAGTTTCTCTACCCCTTTTATTTCTTCAATGTTTTGTTGAATAGTCTCGGCCATTTCATTGAAAGTCATAGCCACCTGGTCTAATTCGTCATTCGAATTGACCTCTATGCGCTTTGTGAGATCACCTGCTTTAAATTCCTGCATTCCGCTGTTGATCTTCTTTAATTTTTTGGTGATGAAATACATTGCTACCAAACCTACACTCGCGGCAATTATGAACATGAGAAGAATAGATAATGTAGACAATCTTAATATGTAACTATCTAGAACTACAGATGCAGTGCTCACATATTCCTGACTGGCTAATACAATGTAGATATAACCTGAAAGTTCTCCTTCCTCGTACATAGGAGAAACAGAGAATATTTTTTGCTCTCCTGGATTTCTTGGGTCATCCCCTTTTATGACTTGCTTCTTAGGGTTATCAAAAAAATTCTCAAAGGGTTCCAATGATACCTTTTCTAACTTCACTACTTTATCTGGCGCTACATAACTCAATATGTTTCCTTGTTTGTCCAGAGCGTAAACTTCTACACTCGGATTAATCACCATCATTGAGTGCATGATATCTCCCAAACCTTCTTTATCAATTACCCCATTATTGATAAAAGGAGCAACGGTGTGCGTTGTATGTTCAGCTAACTCATAGTTTAATTGCTGATTAACCTCTTCTGCATACTTCTTAGCAGTATCTATTGAGATGTATAGCGTTACTCCTCCAAAAAGGACTAACACGAGTAGAAAGGCTGTTGCTATTTTCCAGTATAATCTTCCCATGGCTAAATATTTTCTGAAAACCTGTAACCCACACCCCATGTTGTTAAGATGTAAGTAGGTTTATTCATGTCATTTTCAATTTTTGCTCTTAATCGGTTGATGTGCGAATTCACGGTGTGCTCATAACCAGAGAATTCATATCCCCACACTTCATTCAATAACTGTTCTCTGCTATAGGTAGCTCCTGGATTAGAACTCAATAAATGCAGTAAATCAAATTCCTTTGGAGACAATTCAATGCGTTCACCATCTAAACTTGTGAATCGTTTTGTTCTATTGATTACTAGTCCGCCCACTTTAATTTCCTCATTTTCTCCTGCTCCAACCACTTGCTTTTCTGTCCTTCTCAAAATGGCTTTAATTCTAGCCACTAATTCTCTCACACTAAATGGCTTGGTCAGGTAATCATCAGCTCCCATTTCAAGCCCTACTACCTTGTCTATTTCCTCGCTTTTGGAGGTCAGCATAAGAATGGGTGTGTTTATATCTTTCATACGCAACTCTCTACAAACTTCTAATCCGTTTTTATGAGGAAGCATAATATCTAATATGATGATCTGGTAGTTACCGTTGCTACCTTTCATTAAACCATCTTGTCCATCATAGGCAAAATCAACTTCAAACTCTAGGTCGCGGAGGTGAATTGCTATGAGCTCCGAAATGTTCACATCGTCTTCAACAATCAGTACTTTCTTTTTCATATCTGTTGTTCGTTGGGGTCAAAACTATTTGTTAAATATCACAAGAATATCACAACAATGTACAGTGGTCTGGATTTTTGAATAGCAAAAAACTTTGGCTTTAGCTTTATCACTTAGACCAACTTTCAGTTATTTTTAAAGTGACTAAACAAAATTTAGAATGCCTAAAAAATTGTATACCGATGTAAAACCGAGTTTAAAACTGAAACGAATTAATAGTGTAGGAAATGCGCTCAATAAAATTGGTATACAAGTACATAAACTGGATCCTCAAAAAATAGTAAAGCAAGCCTGTGCTGATGCCGGATACAGTAAAGCTATTCCATCAGAAGTGGTTGAAGGGCTAAACACTCTTATTAGATCGTTAAATACAGAGGCCAACTTGAATCCATATGGGTACAAAACCTTTAAACACCAATTGCTCAGGAATTTAACCTTGCGTTTGCATCTTGAAAATGAATTTGAGCATTTCGAGAAGGTCAAGCATCAAAAGATCAAAGAGCCTGTATTTATTATTGGGATGCCAAAAACAGGTGCTCGATTTTTACATGCTACTCTTTCAACAGATCCCGAGAAAAGATCTCCTTTGAATTGGGAATGCACCCAGGGAAACAAAGGAATTAAACTTGGGATGGCCTTTGCTCAAAAAGACATCAACGATTTTTTTAATGCAGCTCCAGGAATAAAGAATCTTCATTCTTTCAATGCTTCATCACCACAAGATTGTCTTGGTATTTTCGCTTTGAATTTTTGCTCCTACCAATACTCTGGTTCTGCTCATATTCCTACATATAACAAATGGTGCGAACAAGAAAAAAATGTGTATTTGACACTTCAATTCCACAAGCGATTTCTCCAATATTTACAATTCAAATCAGGGAAACAAGATAGATGGTTGTTAAAATCCCCGTTACATGTTGCTCATTTACCTCAATTATTAGAAATCTATCCTGATGCAAAAATCATCTTCACACATAGAAAACCTAAAGAGACGTTGGCTGCCACCTGCAGTTTGATTTCTTCACTTAGGATGCTCTACAGTGATAAAGAAGATCTTAATAGAACTGGACAAGAGCAAATAAATATGTCGACTACCTATTATGCCAATTTTGTTGAGGTGAGAAAAAAACTGAAAGACAGGCCACATATTTTAGATTTGAAATTCAAGAATATAGCCGAGCATCCACTATTAATATTGCCTATTCTCTATGAATTCTTTGGATGGGAATTAAACGATGACATTAAAGAAGGATTCAAAGTTTTTGCCGATAAAAATCCAGAAGAGGTGTATCAATATCACAAAGGAGAATTGCGAAATTTTGGATTAGAAGAAGAACTCGTTGCTCAACGATTTAAGAGTTATCTAAATTTTATTGACGAAATCTAGAAAGTAATTAAACCTTTTGTCGTTTTAAGGGTTTAACAA
>JAOARK010000061.1 GCA_025210575.1 Schleiferiaceae bacterium | reverse complement strand
TTTACAAGAGCAGAAATACCTCATAAGCACGACTTTAAAAGGGCTAGAGGAAAAATTAGAAGAATTTGGATTTCTCAGAGTGCACCGTTCTTATGTCATCAATATAAAGGCTATTGATAGCATAGAAGAAGATGTAGTAGTCATATCAGGGCATCATATTCCTGTGGGGAAAACGCATCGTGAGAACTTTATGAAGCGAATTAAACTCTTGTAAGAATTTTCACCTTTTTATTTCATTCGTTCACCCATTTTTTGAATACGTTCACCAAAAAGAGCATAACCTAAGCCTTTATTCATCGCAGATTTGAGGTATAAATCTTAAATCAAAAGAAACAACGATGAAAAAGTTCTATCTATTTCTATTCATTTTAACTGCACTTTTTGCGACCAACCTTAGTGTTGCACAAAACTCAGTAGCCTTTTTATTCAAGGCAGATTCTTCTACCATTACCAATAACCGATGTATTATAGACACTCCTCACACCAACAGCAAGGATATGGTTTACCCCATTTTCACACACAACTATAACCCAGGAGGAGCCCCAGCAGGGTTATACGTTAATCAGGTTCAAGGATTGTATTACCACGCGAACACCTGGAGAATATTTAATCAGAATCTTTCTGCATTTACGCCCAATTCAGCTTACAACGTACTCGTCCCTAGTGCAGATATGCTGTCGTGGGAACATGAAGCAACCAATGCCAATATTAGTTTCAATCAAACAGAAATCGATCACCCAGCTATAAATGGAGATTCTAATGCGGTGGTTTTAGTATCTCATATGTGGAAAGGTAAATACAGTGATAAGGTTATCGGTGTGTTTTATAAACACTCAACAAACAAATGGAATATCTTTTTTGAAGAAGGCACTCAGACTCCCATGGAAGAGAACTTAAAGTTCAATGTGGTTATTGCGAAGAATAAACCGAATTACAAAGCTATGCAGGTAAAGGCCAATGTGAGTAACACAGTAGGTCACATTATGAAGATCGATCATCCAGATCTAAATGCTAATCCTGATGCTTTTGTTTTTGTTACCCAGAATTACAATGTTGGTGGTGGAACAGGAAAGTACAATAATCATAACATAGGAGTTTATTACAATGGGGTAAACTGGACAGTTTATAATGAAGATTTTGCACCTATTCCTGAGGGGGCAGGATTCAATCTCATCTTTTTCCACAATAAGAATATTAGTATAAGCGAAAACCGATTAAATGACAATGAAGTGAAGATTTTCCCCAACCCAGTAGAGGCCAATAGTAAAGTAACACTAAGGTTAGAAAACTCAACCTTAGGACATGTAAATGTAAAGTTATATGACATGTCTGGTGTGTGCGTTTTAAACACCTTGTTAGAAAGCAATAGTAATAGCTTGAATGCTGAATTTTCAATCCCAGAGTTAAATCGTGGAATTTATGTTGTTCAAGTTGAGAACAATGGAAGAGTGGGAACGCAAAAATTATACATCCGATAGAAGGAAACAATCAATGACCATCATAGACAATTAAGCAACAATCATTACCTAATCATTGATTTATTGTTGAAAAAGGAGAAGACGGTTTTAGACCGTCTTTTCTTTTTTATGGTTGGGGTTAATCTTAGAATAAACTAAGAGGTCATGAAACCTATCTTCGTAATAACCAAAGTCTTTGAAGTGCGCTTCCTTTTCAAATCCTAAGTACTCTAGTAAATAGATGGAGCCTCGGTTACCGGGATTTACTTTGGCTTCTATGGTGTGCAAATTGAGGCTATTGAACCCAAATTCTATGATGGCGGTAACTGCCTCAAGCGCAATGTGCTTTCCCCAATAGTTCACAAAAAGTTCTCCGCCAATTTCTGCGCGCAGGTTACGATGGTCTATAGTACTAAAACCGCAAGTCCCAATAATTTTCTTTTGTTCTCTGAGTAGCCCAGCCCATGCAAGATTCTGCTTATTCTTATAGCCTTCATCAACTTTTTGAACCAATTCTTTAGCACTCTCAAGTTTTTCCATGTTGGGCCTTAGAATAAATTCATTTGTACGGGTGTTCGCTCTCATTTCAAAAATTTCATGAGCGTCTTGTTCCTCGATTTTCCTAAGGGTTAATCTATTGGTTTTAAGAATTGGAAAAGCAGTAAAGTATTCTTGATTGAGTTGCATAGATCAGTGCTTATAAAGCATCTAAAGTAGCCAAGAAATTGTTGGCATTGTTAAAATGATTCTCACGCTTTGAAGGGTCCATTTTACGTAACGTATGCACCATCATGGAGGACCTGGGGTTTTTGAGAAACAAATCTTCATGTTGATGTATAAATCGCCAATACAGTCCATCCCAAGTACTTTCCCAATTTCCTTTGGGATAATCGCTCATTTTACGAATGTAATTCGAACTGGAGATATAGGGCTTAGTAGCGAAAATACCGCCATCAGCAAACTGGCTCATCCCATAAACGTTTGGTACCATCACCCAATCATATGCATCAATAAAGAGTTCCATAAACCATTGGTAGACATCATCAGGATGAAACTCACATAAAAGCATGAAATTGCCTAAAGCCATTAGTCTCTCTATATGGTGGCAATACCCCGATTTCAATACTTTTTTTATGGTCATGTCGATGGGCAGGATTCCTGTATTTCCATCATAAAATGAAATGGGTATTCTTCGCTTGAAACCCAATGCATTGGATGTCCTTTCTTTAGTTCCTTTTACTTCATAGATACCTCGAATAAACTCCCTCCAACCAATGATCTGTCTTATAAACCCTTCGGTTGAGTTAATGGGAATTTTATGTTCAATGCTGAATTCAATCGATCTGTTTATAACAAAGCTAGGAGTCAATAAGCCTGTATTTAGAAGTGGAGAAAGTAAACTGTGATTAAGGATCAATTCGTCTTTTACAATCGCGTCCTCATAAATACCAAAATCGTAAAATCTGTATTCTAAGAATTGCTCAAACCATACCTCACTTTCTTTTGAAGAGATAGGGTAAAACCTTGTCTTATTAAGCTCCCCAGGATTTTCTTCAAAATTCTTCAATGTATAATCTACGGCTTCATTCCAATGTTCATTGGCTGCGGGAAAATTTATTGAAGGAGGTTGAAGACCTTTCGGGTATTTTTTTCGATTCTCAGTGTCATAGGTCCATTTTCCACCTTTAGGCTGATCCTTTTCAATTAATAAATTGAGACGTTTACGTTGTTCCTTATAGAATTTGGTCTGGAAGAAGAATTTCTTTTCATTATTAAAGAATCGTTTGTTCTCTTCTGTGCTATTTAAGAAAATTGGGTTTTCAGCTATATGTAGTTTACAACCTAGACACGCTTTTTTTATTCGATTTAAAAGCCAATTATCCGTAGGATCAAATAGGTGCACATCTTCGATTCCCTTTGTTTTGATTTCCCTGTCAAAGTTTCGGATATCTGAAAGTTGGTTTTGAGAATCAATATAAGTTACGATTATACCCTTAGATGATAACCATTGCTGATATGCTTTCATAGATGCTCTGTGAAAAGCAATCTTTTGTTTGTGAAATAGATACTGTTTGAAAAACAAGTGTTCTTCTATGAGATAAACAGGTATATCCTTGTACAGAAGGTTTACATCTCTAATAATTTGGTGTGGAAAGATGAGCTGAATAGATTTAGACATGTTTTTTTCTTTTACATCTTGTACTGCAGTATTTCACGTTTTCCCAATCTCTTTCCCATTTTTTTCTCCAACTAAATGGTCGCCCACATGAAATACAGTCCTTTTGAGGAAGATGTTCTTTTTTAAGTCTTCTCATCTTTCAATTCTTCGCGTATGCAGCGTTAATATTCTTTCTTTTTCCGCCTTTACAGCAGGATGGTTTTTATGTCCCCAAATTTTGGTTCTCGCTTTTTTGGCATTCACATTTAAATCAATAATTGGAGCAGGATAATTCAACTTAATTCCCAAAAACTCTTTTTCTAGTTCAGTAATATTCCACGGTTCATGTATGAAATCAACAGGTACGTTCCTTAATTCTGGAACCCATTGTTGAATAAAACTGCCCTCAGGATCATGATCTTTAGATTGTTTTACGGGGTTGTACATCCTAATCGTATTTATTCCTGTCGTACCAGCCTGCATCTGAAACTGGGTATAATGAATCCCTGGTTCGTAGTCTAAAAAGTAATGAGCCAGATGGTATACTCCAAGCTTCCAATTACAATCAAGGTGATGGGTTAAAAATGAAACAAGCATCGCACGCATTCTAAAATTAATCCATCCTGTTTGTTCCAAACATCGCATACAGGCGTCAATCAAAGGGAAGCCCGTTCTTCCTGATTTCCATGCCTCTAGATGATCGATATTGTTTTCGTATAACATGCTTTCATACCCTTTGTTTACGCACCTTGTTTCGTATTCGCATTCATTTTCAAATTTTTGGATAAAATGACAATGCCAACGCAGACGCTGCAAGAAGGCTCGAAAACTTCGTTTATGTGAATCATAGCTGGGATGACCTTTAATGTATTGATGCGCTTGTCTTATAGATAAATTTCCCCAAGCTAAATAGGGTGAAATTCTACTGCATGATTTCCTACTTTCAAGAGGTTTAGAAATATGGTAACTGTAGTTTTTCCCTCTATACTCAGCAAATGATCTCAAATATACCCATGCCGTTGATTCTCCCGGCTTTTGCATGTTTTTAGAGTAGGACACTAATGAGTCCTCAATAGCCGAAGGAAGAGTAAAGGGGTGTTCTAATACAATTGATTTTTCTCGAGAATAATTTATCCATACGATGGGTTGATTAACATGAGCGACCCATTGTCGGTCCCAACCTTTTCTATTTCTAATACCACGTACAATTCCATCACGCTGAAATTCTGTCCAGTTTATGTTATGGCGAATGCATAAAGATTGAATCTGTTTATCACGATCCCAAGTGCGTTGTGTACCACTTTCTTGATAGGAATAGAGATTCTCAATCTGGTATTGTTGAGCTAAAAAGTTTATGACTTCCATGGTTTCTCCATAGAAAGAATGAACTTCATGACCCCATTCTTGAAGTGTTTGATTCATATTAATAATGGAGTGGTAAACAAACTGTAAATGACGTTGAGATACGTCAGGTCCATTTAATAAGGACGGTTCGAAACAATAAATGATGAGATAGCGGTTATCACTTTTTTCAGCGTTCAACAGAGGGTAGTGGTCTTGCGTACGCAAGTCTCTTTTCAACCAGACAATATTGAATTTCTCATTCAAAACTAGAGTTCTTTTTTTGACTGATTCCAGAATTTAAAGAAAGAAGGGAAATAACCCACAACTGAAGTCAACCATGCACGTTCGTCTTGTTGACCATTAAAATGAGTTTGAGTAGGGTGTTCTTTAAACACCAAATTGTCTTCGTCAATTAATTCAAGAATTTCTTGAAATGACCCTATAAACATATTGATATTGGGAATATTCTTAGCTAATTGAAAAACGAAGCTTAGGCACAATGAGGATACAGGGTGTTTTTTAAAAAAGTTTGGTTCTAAAAGAAGTACACGTTGATATTCACCTTCTTCATGCCAATAAGGATCTAAGTTATAATAAGTGTAAATGAGTGTTGGTTGATTCTTTAGAACCGGTCTTTTAATATCGGGCAGGGAGTATTCTGGTAAATGAGAAT
>JAOARK010000060.1 GCA_025210575.1 Schleiferiaceae bacterium | reverse complement strand
TTTCCTTTCTGACTATACAATCCTGCTATACCATCATGGTAATTCACACTCATTCTATTCTGGGGCTTTTTAGAATTGATAGCCTTTACCTGTTGGTAATAGAATATGGCGCTGTCAACATTATTAAAACGGCCATGTGTAGCACCAATATTGAGTAAACTTCTGGCTGGCGCTAAAGGGTTTCCTTCGGCTTCAGCCAAATGGTACATTCTTCTAAATAAGGCATTTGTAATCTCAAATCCTGACCCCATATAGGCACTGCAAATAGCCAAAGCGTTTAGACAATTGATTTGTTCTTCTTTATTGTCGTGGCTTTCGAAATAATTCAATGCTACATTCGCCAAAGAGTCGGCATGCTTTATTTCACCAAGGTCTATTTCATTGTATGAATACATGAGAAGAGCTCGAGCATACATCGAGCTATCACAATCAGCGCTAACCAGATTTATTCCTTCAAGGATGTTGATTATGCTACTATCGTATTCAGAAAAATCATAGTAGTATTCCGCAACTTCAAAGTTGGCTCTTGCAGAGAGACAGGGATCTGTCGTTCGATAATATCGAGTAACGGTATCTAAAGCCGCTATTTTTTCATAACTCGAATTATCACTTTTAGTAATTTTATGGATAATATCACCTGAGTCTGGCTGTCCAGAGCTAAAAAGAACAACCAACAGCATTAAAGTGGTTAGGGCTTTATGCAGTGCGGTGAATTTCAAAAGGGTATAGGTTAGTATTTAACGGCTTTCAATTCTGCTAGTTTTTTGAGTTTTCCTTCTCTTCTGTATTTCTTTGAAAAATCCGTCCAATAAACGTGATTTTCTAAAAAGTTGACTTGAATAGTCATCCAAGTCTTGAAATCAGATACAATATTCCAATGTTTAAATTCTTGATATAACGAATCTGAAATATGCTCAAAATCATCACGACCTAAATAATCAAGATCGGCATCACATATAATTTTTTCTAATTTATTTTTTGGAGATTGTGGAACTTTTGTCGCTTTGATCATTCCAAAAACAGTTTCCATCTCATCAGGAGTAAACCCAAACCTCGGCAAAGCCTCAAACGCAATACCACAACTTACTTCTTCATGATTCTTATACATTACAAGAAATCCGCAATCATGGTAAGCTGCAGCCACCTTTAATAAATTCAATTCGTGTTCTGTAACGCCTTCGCTCAGCGCAATATGTTCAACAGAACTTAATACATCTTTAGTGTGATGTAGTCCGTGATAGTATAAATAGGGATCAAGACTATTCTCAAGTTTATCGAGTATGTATTGAACTGCCTTATCGTAGTCTGCCATAGGATATTATTCTAAATCATTAGCACAAAATACTGGTATCGCGTGTTTATTTAGTAGTATATTTTCCTTGTCTACCTTACCATAATAGGTATTTACTTTCGCCAAATTAGATAAAATAGAAATTAAAGGTATATCATTTTTGTTAGCAAAGCTGATTGTTTGTCTTGCAAAACCCACCGAAAACTCTTCTGACTCGTCCATACATTGTTCATATGACAACCCTTCTTCGTCAAGAATTGCTTTGGTTTTTTTGAGGTTGTTTTGAACTTCAACACTAAACCCTGTCATATGGTCTTCAAGCGTATACAGACAAATTTTACTGCTATAAATCTTGGCAAGATCTGATACTTTCCTTGTCTTTAAATCAAAATCTAAATTTGGCGCAACAGGAAATAAAATTCTATCGAAACCATTTTCTGGATATACACTATTGTCTTGAACCACCAATGTTGAAACTCTTAATAATTGTACAAGTTTTAAAATATTAGATCCAAATAGATTTTGTTTTAGACCACTTTTTCCATGTGTTCCTACAATAACCATATCGGCTCCACTTTTAGCAACCGCCATTTCTACAGTGCTAAAAAACTTTCCATAATCTATTAAAGTAGTATAGGGAGTATTGTTTTCTTCTAGAAGATTTGCATAGCTTTTTACCTGTTCAACTATCTCTTCTTCTTTTTCAGGGTCATCACTTACATGGAGTAAAACTATTTCTGCTCCACTCTTTTCATACACTTTTTGCGCGAATTCTACTGATTTATAACAAGTTTGGGTAAAATCGATTAAGACGGCAATTTTCTTCATTAAGTAGTTGTTAGTTTCATCTAATCTATAAAAAAAGAAAAGCAAATTGAGTGATTTGCTTTTCTAATAATACGGTTAAGTTCGTTGGCTTATGTAAGGCTATTGTAATCGATGCTCAAAAATAATTCAAGGCAAACCCAAAAATTTGACTCTACGATTCATTAGACTTGACTAATTGTAACAAAGCCTCTATTTATCCAAGGTGTTTCTATACTCCTTTGGACTCATATTAAACTCTTTTTTGAAGTTTCTTGAAAAATGAGCTAAACTACTATAGCCCAAACTATAAGCTACATCCGATATATTCAATGAGTCCTTTCTTAACCACTCAGCTGCATGGGCCAATTTGTAACGCTTTACATAGACACTTGCAGAACACCCGCAAAGAGCGGTTACTTTTCTATGCAATTGCACTCTACTGATGCCAAAAATCTGGCTTAGTTCTTCTACTGATAAATGTTCTTGACTTAATTTTTCATCAATAATTTCATTTAAGCGCTCAATAAATTCTTGATCTTTTTTAGACAGATTCTGCTTGTATTCCATCCAATGCTCACTGCGTTTGGATGCCTCTTTGTCTTGTAAATCAATCAAGTTTGCTATCTGGAGCTTAACTTCTTTTAAGTTAAAGGGTTTCGGTATAAAAGCACTTGCTCCCTTGTCTAACGCGTCTATTCTATGTTGCACTTCGCTTAATGCCGAGGTAACAACAATTGGAATGTGGCTTGTTCGAAAATCTCCCTTTAGCAATTCTATTAACTCAAACCCATCTACATCCGGCATCATCAAGTCGGTAATGACAATAGCCGGAATGTATTTAATGGCCAATTCAATTGCTTCTTGGCCATTAGAGGCCTCAACTATCGTATAAGTAGATAATGACTCTTTAAGAACTTTTCGTAGTTCTAAATTATCTTCTGCAATTAAAACTACAGGCGCTGCTGTGTTCTCATCAATCTCATAGGTCTTAACGATCAACTCTTCTTTATTCTGAAGTTTAGATACCGTTGGTTCTATTTGTACTTCTGTTTTTTCAACAAAAGTCACCTTAGGAAATTCC
>JAOARK010000059.1 GCA_025210575.1 Schleiferiaceae bacterium | reverse complement strand
GGAGGTCTCTAGGGATTTTATCGTAGGACACCAGAAAGTATTGCATGTTTTTGACATTGCGAACATCACTTCGGCAAGTGTTGATTGGGCTTTTAGCAATAATTCTTATATAATCACAATCAAAAGATATCCCGAAGACAAGATAATTGGAGGGGCTAGATTGCAGATTTCAAATCCTGAAAGTGTTTTGCCAATTGAAGATGCAGTTGGTGAAATGGATGATGATGTTTTTCAATACATTTCTTCATTAAGGAATGAAGGTGTTGCTGAGGTATGTGGTCTATGGAATACAAGAGAAGCCGCAAAACTAGGAATTGGAAGCACATTTTTAACGAGAGCAGCTTTGACTGTTGCTTCGCAAATAAAAATCAAAGCGTTAGTAATGTTATGTGCGCCATCTACAGTGAGAATGGCGACAAATCTTGGAGCAAAGATTATTGCTGAACTTGGGAACAGTGGTAGGTTTTATTACCCCAAGCTTGATCTAGTTGCTACAGCTATGATCAAAACCGACATTTTTGACCTTTCCAATGTAATTCTTGAAGAACGAGAGATAATCAACTCACTAAGGGTAAATCCTACACAAGTTCAGAACAATAAAAGCAAGAATGGTACTATTACCGAAATAGAGTACGACCTGAGGATTAAATAGTGTTAGCACTAGTTCAATAAAACTATATATTCGGGTCATTACATGCTAACTAACTGAATGAATTATTTGTGGTTTAAAAGCCTGCTAGTTTCTTTTCTTTTGATGTCTGGTTTACAGGCTCAAGTGTTAATAAAGAATGGCGAGGATTACAAAAATGTGGGTAAGGATGTTTCGTTCTATATAGACGAAACAAATGAATTAACTCCCGAAGAATTACTCAAGAAAGAATTTGAACAAAGTGTAAATAACGCTCCAAACTTTAGTGTAACAGAAGCAGCAGTTTGGATAAAGCTCAAGGTTTTAAATCAATCTGATGAAGAGGACTTTATTTTTCAGATTGCATTGCCATCGTTAACATTTTTTGAAGTTTATGAATATTCTGAAAATGGCATTGAAAAAATTAAAAGTGAGGATGCCGGTCAGAGATTGAAAGATAGACCTATTGCCGAGCCTGGCGCTTTTCTGCAAATAAGTGTTCCACATAACAATCAAAAGAATTACCTGCTTAAACTCAAGAGTAGTCAAAACCTAGTTTTACCCATGAAACTTGGTACTCAAGAAGGGATAACCAACAGCATGTTCTCTAAGAGAATTTTTACGGGGGTTTTTGCTGGAGTTTTTGCGATCATGTTTTTGTACAACTTGTTCGTCTATTTTACGGTGAGAGATAAAGCCTATCTCTATTACGTAATTTACTTGCTGTTCATGAGTTTTACGCAACTCTCAGTACAGGGTTTGACCTTTAAATATTTATGGCCCAATAATCTTGAGTTCGGTAACTGGTTTACGTTAATGATTAGTAACTTAGGTGGAGCAACGGCAGTATTATTCATTCAGCAATTTTTAGATTCTAAGCATAGCATACCAAAGCTCCACAAGTTCTTAAACGTCATTTTGTTGGGTTTTGCGGTGAGTATTTTTCTCAATTTCATCGGAAAAGCTCATATGAGTTTTCAGATCATGCAATTGACCACCATGTTGGGTTCAGTAATTGGTCTATCTGCTGGTTTTGTTGCTTGGAAGGATGGATATAGATCTGCAATTTATTTTGTGGTTGCATGGTCTGTTTTGCTTGCAGGTGCAGTAGCTTTCATTCTAAAAGACTTTGGTGTTCTTCCTTACAATGCTTTTACTGAGAATATTTTCATTGGTTCCTCAGCGCTTGAGATCGTGCTTCTTTCTTTTGCACTAGGTGATAAGATCAATGTTTATAAACAAGAGGCATTTGAGGCCGTTCAAGAGAAAGAGCAGTTACTTCAAGAACAAAATATTGAACTGGAGAAACAGGTAAAGAGCAGAACCAAAGAGTTAGACGAGAAGAATGTGATCTTAGAAAAAACTTTGGTAGATCTTAAAGAAGCTCAAGCGCAACTCGTGCAAAGTGAAAAAATGTCATCACTTGGTCTGTTAACCGCAGGAATAGCTCACGAAATTAATAACCCAATGAACTATGCTCGCCAAAGTATTACTACCATTAAGAGAGATGTTGGAGATTTGAAAGAGCTAATCGACAAATTTGATGAGGTATTTCTAAAGAACAAGGAAGTAATTGCAGAAGCCAAAGAAATTGAAGAGCTAAAAGAAGATATTGAGCTAGATTACCTGAATGAGGAAATTGAAGGAGCAATTGATGATGTTGAAGACGGAATTAAAAGGGCTGTAGAAATTGCAGGAGAACTCAAGAGTTTCTCGAGACTCGATCAGGCTAATTTAAAAGAAGCGGATCTGATTGTTGGATTGAACTCAACAGTTGAGCTCATGAAATCAGATTTACAGCGTCACAAGATTAAAGTGGTTAAAGACTACGAGGAAATCCCGAAAATCGAATGTCTAGCGAGTAAGCTAAATCAGGTATTTATGAACATTGTGAACAACGGTGTCTATGCGATAACCCATTCTGATCAGAAAGATGAAGGTAAATTGATCTTAGGAGCTAAGATGGATGAATTAAAAGAGAATATTATTATCTCTTTTGAGGATAACGGAATGGGCATGACGGAAGAGACAAAAAGTAAAATGTTCGATCCTTTCTTTACTAAGAAAGATGTGGGTGATGGCTCTGGATTGGGTATGTCCATTTCTCATGGAATCATTGAAGAACACGAAGGTAAGTTTGAGGTGGAATCAGAAG
>JAOARK010000058.1 GCA_025210575.1 Schleiferiaceae bacterium | reverse complement strand
GATTCCTGCTACTTTAGTTGCCGTATCTCCTGAAACCCCGGTATCAATCTCATCAAAGATTATTGCAGGTAGATCATGAGACTGTGCCATAATACTTTTAAGGGCCAGCATAACTCTGGAAAGTTCCCCTCCACTTGCAGCTTTTGCCAATGGCTTAGGTTCATGCCCTTTATTGGCGCTAAACAAAAATTTCATTTCATCATTCCCAGATTGGCTTAAAAGCTTAGCTGGTGTAATGTTCAATCTGAAATCTGGGGATTGAAAGTTTAATTCTTTACAGATTTTATTGATCTCCAACTGTAGTTTTTTACTCACTTTTATACGCGAATCTGTGAGCTTGGCAGCTGATGCGATTGCTGTCTCATGGCATTTTTTTACTTCTTTTTCTAATCGTTCTAATTCCCCAGAGCGATTATTGACCGCAAAGAGCTGATCCGCCAACTCTTGATGCTTCTCTGTTAATTCCTCTAACGTATTTACGCGATGCTTGCTCAACAGATGCTGTAACATGTTGTACCGCTCTTGAACCTCTTGTAAGCGTTGAGGGTTTAATTCCACCTTTGTAGATTCCAATTCTACTTCTTGAGAAATATCTTTAAGTTCAATGAGACTGGATTCAAGTCTTTCGTGTAATTCTTGAAAAATTGAATTAATTCCCGAAAGATCTTTTATGTGCTGAATAATCTCATTCAGTTGCACTACAACACCTGCATTATCATTCTCTAACAAATGTTGCGCAGAAGACAAGGCCATCTGTATTTCTTCGGCTTTCTCGAGCAATTCCATTTCAGAGCGCAGCGACTCAAGTTCGTCATTTTGAATGTTTGCTTCGTCTAACTCTGAAACTAAAAAAGTCAAGTAATCAACATCTATCTCTCCTTTAAAAGAATCTTGAAATTCCTGAAGTTCTCTTTTTGCCTTCAAATAGTCGTTAAAGTCTGCTGAATAAAGATCTTTTGCTTTGCTATTCTTCGCTACAGCGTCTACAATTTCTAACTGATAAGCTGAATTATTTAATAGGATAGTGTCATGTTGAGAATGGATGTCAACAAGTCTGCTTCCAATTCTTTGAAGGGTCTCTAACTTTACTGGAGTATCGTTAACAAAAGAACGTGATCGCCCATTGCTCGTAACTTCTCTTCTAAATATGCTTTCTTCTTGAAAATCAATATCCAACTCTTCGAAAGATGATTTCCATTTTGAAGACGGAGTTGCCAAGCTTAATTCTACCACGCATTTGGCATCTGTATTCTTCAAAACAGATGCATCAGCCCTTTTTCCTAAACATAACCCTATGGCTCCTAGTAATATAGACTTTCCTGCTCCAGTCTCTCCAGTAAAAACGCTAAAACCATTATTGAAAGACAATTCTAACCTCTCGATGAGAGCATAGTTTTGAACTGAAATATGCGTAATCATAAATTTGTTTTCTGTGGCTTAAATTAAGCAGAATTAGCGCTTATTTATCGCATCGTACTTGGTATTTCTACCTGCGTCAATTTGCTTTAGCACATTCACGAGATTACCTGTATCCATAGAAGGTCCACCTTTGAATATGTTCACGATCTCATCACTTTTAGCATCGAAGAACACTTGAAGAATAAAGGCATTAGGACGTTTTTGATAAATGTTTTGTAACGCTATTACCGATTGACTAATGGTCTTTTTTGCATTGGCCTGTTTGGTCTCATCATACATTAGATCTAACCCTTGACGGTGATAGTTGTAATAACAATCGCGTATCTCACTAAATCCTGTGTTTAGGATATTGTCAATTAACCAAAAGCGGTTTTTGCTTCCATCAAAGCTTTTCCAACCTTTATTGTTCGTGCTTTGTGCGAGGTTTACAATGTTTTGCGCTTTTAATAAATACTGCTGACCACCATTGAGCGCATAGGTATCCTTATCTAAACCAATAATTATATATGCGAAAAATGAAACTAATGAAACTGTGTTAGAGGCGTTTTGATTCTCTACATATTCTAAAGGTTGATTCTCTATATAGGTGAAGTCAACGTCATTATCAATATAATTGAGTACCGGTGATTTATAATTGGAATTAAACACAGGTCTAGAATAGCTCACTTGAAGTGATCCAGAATAATTTGTTCCGTTTGCAGCGTCTAATGTCAAAATGAAAGAACATTCTATTCTTTCTTCTACTTCATAAAACTCATTGGTCCAAGCCGTAAAATTGATCAAGTTCTCTAATGCCTTTTGCATATTAGGCACCAGCTCTTGATTAGACATTTGTAATGAAGGGTGTAAGATCTGAACTGTAGCATTCAGTTCTTGGCTATGGCATAATGTTGAAAAAAATAAGCCAGTGATTAGGCTTAGAAAATATTTAGTCATTCGTGGTTGTTATCGTTTTCCAAATGAGTTGTGCAATTTCCATTTTACTTAATAGTTCAGAATCAACTCTATTTCCTTTTCTGCTAAAAATACTCACCTTATTGGTGTCCGTTCCAAATCCAGCACCTTTGTCTTGTAAAGAATTTAAAACGATGAAATCTGCATTTTTCTTGTGCAGCTTTCCTTTTGCATATTCTTCTTCATTTTCAGTCTCAAGTGCAAATCCAACCAGAGTTTGGTTGTCTTTTTTCAAACTTCCCAAAGTTTGAAGAATATCTTGAGTTTTAGTTAGATCAATAGAGAGCTCTTCTGTCTTTTTCTTGATCTTCCCTTCAGCTTTAGTTATGGGTGTATAGTCTGCAACAGCAGCGCTCAGAATAGCATAATCAACATTCTCAAAACCTTTTCCGCAAGCTTCTAGCATATCTGATGCGCTTACCACTGGGGTGAGCTTTATTTCAGAGTGCAAAGGCTTTAGATTTGAAGGACCCAAGACTAAATGTACGTTCGCGCCTAATTCAAATGCAGCATCCGCAATAGCGATTCCCATCTTGCCGCTACTAAAATTTCCGATGAATCTAACGTCATCAATCTTCTCATAGGTTGGCCCCGCATTTATTAAGACGTTCTTCCCAAGAAGTGGACTTTTTGCCCGTACATATGATTCTAAAAAAGAGACAATTTCTTCGGGTTCCGCCATTCTTCCTTCTCCTTCTAAACCACTAGCTAACTCGCCTGAACCAGCCGGAACAACTAAGTTACCAAAGTCTTCAAGCTTTGCTAAACTATCTTTAGTGCTCCCATGTTTGTACATATCTAGATCCATAGCAGGAGCAACAAATACAGGGCATTTAGCGGACAGATAAGTCGCTAAAAGCAAATTATCGCAAACACCATTCGCCATTTTAGCAAGTGTATTTGCAGTTGCTGGAGCTATAATCATATAGTCAGCCCAAAGGCCTAACTCTACATGATTGGTCCAAGTGCCTTCATCTGGGTTTTCAATAAACTCAGATAAAACTGGGTTTTTAGAAAGCGTTGCAAGCGTTAAAGGTGTAACAAACTCTTTTGCTGCATCGGTGATAACCACCTTTACATTTGCCCCTTCTTTAATAAAAAGACGAACCAAAAAAGCGGCTTTGTAAGCCGCTATACTGGCACTAATGCCTAAGAGTATGTTTTTGCCTTTCAGCATGTTTTACTTTTCAGTTTCTGGATAGCGAATATAGATCTCGCCATTCTTCCACTCTTCTGTAGCCAATGCATTTGGCTTAGGTAAGTTTTCGTAAAACTTAGAAATTTCAATCTGCTCTTTGTTCTCAAAAATCTCTTCTAAGTTTTCTGTATGCGATGCAAATTCCTGCAATTTAGCATGTAGCTCCTCTCTAATGGTATCGTTGATCTGCTCAGATCTCTTACCAATAAGTGCCACTGCTTCGTAAATGTTGTTCGTTTGTGCATCTAACGAATTTGGGTTTTGCGTTTCAGTGGTTTTTGCTGCTGTTGCGTTTTTATAGTCCATTTTTAGGCCTTTACATTAAACTTTTCTAGTTCCAAAACTATCTTTTGGTATATCTTATCTGCGTCCTTTTTGTACTCAGTTTCAGGAAACAAATCTATAAAATCATAATAAGCGGTGCGCGCTTCTTTAAATCGTTGCAATTGCTTAGAGCTGATACTCTTCATCGCGAGCTCATATGCGGCATCTAATCTTAAGAACATTGCCTCTTCTCTATGCTCACTATCAGGAAAGTCTGTTAACGTATGCGAAAAAGCCAATACTGCTGACTGATAGCGTTCAGTTCTGTAATATCCCTTCGCAATGCCGAAAGATTTTTCTTCCAGTTTCGTTCTCAGCTCTTCCATCAACATGTTACACTCATCCAAGCGCTGACTGCCTGGATGGGTATTTACAAACAATTGAATTTCGTTGATTGCCTTATACGTGTATGCTTGATCCAAACTGTACTTAGGTGTTTCTAGGTAATAGCAGAAAGCTGTCATGAATGCCGCATCCTCTGCATTGGGGTGGTTTGGAAATGTTTGGTACAAGGTTTTAAAATGATACGATGCTAAAATGTAATCTCCCATTTTATATAAGCACATAGCATAGTAATAGTATACATCTTGCTGCTTATGGGTACCTCTATACAACGTCAATAATTCATCTAATAAAGGATAAGCCTTAGTGTACTTTTCGGTTTCGTAGTACTTTATAGCCATTTCTAGCTTGTAATCTAAGTCCGTGCTTTTCTGAATCTTCGTGTATTCATCGCAAGAACTTAGGCCTAAAACCAATACAATTATGTAGATAAATCGCTTCATTTTAACAACCGGCAAAACTAATCTGATTTTCGATATAATGAAATATGTTTTTTAAGGGTGAATTGTGAATAAACAATGGGGAAACGCAAACCAAAAGGTTTTAGTATTTGCAAAAAAAAGCCGCTTAACAGCGGCTTTAATATTTACTCTCCGTTTCCAATATTTTGATGGAAGGTAGCTACATCACGGTCGAACATATACAACCCTCCAGCGTTACCTCCAATCAATTTCAATTTGTCAATAATATCGTGTGCTAAAGCTTCTTCTTCTAATTGCTCTGCTACATACCATTGCATGAAATTATGTGTGCTGTAGTCTTTTTCTTCTAGACATTCATGTACCACCTCATTAATAGAAACAGTAACGTTTTTTTCATGCTCTAATAAAGACTCAAATAATTGGGTAATCCCATCAAAAGAAACACTGGGTTTTTCTAGTTCTGGAATTACAGCACTTCCTCCTCTTTCGTTGATGTAACGTACTAATTTCAACATGTGCATTCTTTCCTCATCGCTATGCGAGTATAAGAAATTAGCAATCCCCGGAAAACCTTGGTTTTCTGCCCAAGATGCCATTGCCAAGTATACGTGAGAAGAGTAGGCTTCTATTTTCAGCTGATTGTTCAGCGCTTTTTCGATCGTCTTTGATAACATATTTATTGAATTCTTTTTACTTCATTTTCAATTTGCGAATAAAGCTCTTCGCTTATTGGCCATAAAGGTAAACGTAAATGATCATCGCAAACCCCTAATACTTTTAAAGACGCTTTAATTCCTCCAGGATTACCTTCTGCAAACAATAAATTGGTGAAATGGAACAGTTCATAGTGCGCAGGACGTGCTTTTTCAATGAAGCCGTTTAAGGCATCACGTACCATTCCTGAGAAAATACGAGGGAATGCTTGTCCAGATACACTGATTACTCCATCACAGCCTAAAGCCAGCATAGGGAATGTTAAATTATCATCACCGCTCAACACTAAAAATCCTTCAGGCCTGTTGTTGACAATTTCCATGATCTGCGTCAGATCACCACTTGCTTCTTTAACAGCCGCAATCTTTTCAAAATCGTTTGCTAATCTTAGTGTTGTTGCTGCAGTTACGTTAGAAGAAGTTCTTCCCGGCACATTATATACGATGATCGGATTCGGTGAAACTTTAGCTAGAGCTTTGTAATGCTGATAAATACCCTCTTGTGTAGGTTTGTTGTAGTAAGGCGAAACAGATAGAATAGCTTCTATCCCTTCTAAATTTGCAGATTGAATAGAGTCGATTATCGATTGAGTATCGTTACCTCCTATTCCTAAAACCCCAGGCACACGACCGTCTGTAGCTTCAATAATCGTTTGTGTAACCTCATTTTTTTCTTGAGCGTTTAGTG
>JAOARK010000057.1 GCA_025210575.1 Schleiferiaceae bacterium | reverse complement strand
TCAAAAGAAGAATCGAATTTCTGACCATTAGTCAAATAGCCAGCATAATGAACTTTTACAGTTTGTCCTTTTGTAGGTTTAGGACCATTGCCTTCATTTTCGATCTTATAAGCTAAGCCAGACGCAGTCTTCTCTGTACCATCATATAGATGCTTCAATTTCGCTTCTTCTTCCTCCTTCTTTTTACGCTCAGCTTCAAGAGCCACTTCGTTTCCAGCGTCAAAAGCAGATTTAGGATCAAAGGCTTCAGCTTCTGCTCCCACACGTAAAATCTCCACGCTTTCCATCACATCATTTTGTGCAATAGCATCTACAATACTCTGGCCTTCAATAACTTTACCAAACACCGTGTGCTTATTGTCTAACCATGGTGTATCAACATGGGTAATGAAGAACTGTGAACCATTGGTGCCAGGACCCGCATTGGCCATCGATAAAATACCTGGACCCGTATGTTTTAGATCTGGGTGAAATTCATCAGCAAATTGATAACCAGGACCTCCAACACCTGTTCCTTGAGGGCATCCTCCTTGAATCATGAAGTTTTCAATCACTCTGTGGAATTTCATTCCATCATAATATGGAACTCCTGTATCACTCGCTGTGTTTTCAAATTTACCTTCAGCCAATCCAACAAAGTTTCCAACTGTCATTGGCGTTTTTTGGTATTCAAGTTCAATTAAGATCTCTCCCTTATTGGTATTGAACTTTGCGTATAATCCGTCTTTCATTGTCTTTTTCTTATTTAGAGAATCCTACGATCTCAATGTCAAAAATCAACCAAGAGTTTCCTGGTATTGGACCGTAGTCATTAGGTCCATAACCTAAATGTGGAGGAATGATCAACTTGGCTTTTCCACCAATGTTTAACAACTGCATTCCTTCTCTCCACCCTTGAATTACTTGAGCTTGAGGGCCGTATGCTACTGGGTAAGGCTTATACTCTCTTTGCGGATTGTATACGCCATTTTCTTTCGCAACATCTTCATAAGAAGTGTCAAAAATCTTCCCATCCTTAAAGTATCCAGCATAGTTGATATCTACTTTTTGACCTAATTCTGGTTTAGGACCACTTCCAGCATCTTCGATAACATACATTAAACCTGTTGTAGAAGTTTGAACGTTTGGATACTGCTCCTTGATAGAAGCCATAAACTCTTGCTGTTCTTTCTTAGCCATTTCCTCTGCAATTCTTTGCTTTTCAGCTAAAGCTTCTTTTCCAGCAGCATAAGCAGCCAATGGGTTGTACTTAGCGTACTCTTTACCCACTCTAATGATCGTTACTTTTTCCATTAACTGATCCTCATTTGGCATATCTCTGTTATCTCTTGGTACGTTACCAATTGCTGTAACTACATCCATACCATACACAACTTTACCAAAAATTGAGTGCTTTCCATTCAACCATGGGGTTTCAGCTAAAGTGATAAAGAACTGAGATCCATTTGTATTAGGCCCACTATTTGCCATAGACAAAATACCAGGTCCAGTGTGAGTTAAGCTGTCATCAAACTCATCTTCAAACTGAAATCCAGGTCCACCCATTCCAGTACCTTGAGGGTCTCCTCCTTGGATCATGAAATTTGGAATAACTCTATGAAATTTCAAACCATCATAAAATGGCTTTCCTTTATACTCATCAGAAGTTTGTTCATGTCTTCCTTCTGCTAATGCGATGAAATTAGCCGTGGTCATTGGTGCTTTTTCATCCTCAAATTTCACAACAATGTCGCCTTGAGTAGTGGTGAATAAAGCATATAGCCCATCTTCCAAAATCACTTTTTCTCCATTTACCATAACTTCTTTATCCTTACAAGAAGTCATTAGCAATAACGCTGGTACGGCCAAAAGGGCCAAGAATTTTCTCATCATTAAATTTTAATTACTGATACAATTTTTACTTTATACAATAGTGTTGCATTTAACGGTGCCCCGTTTTCATTTCCTAATCCATACGCTAAATGCGCAGGTATAATAAATAAGTATTCGTCATTTGGGTGCATCAAGGCAATTCCTTCATGCAAACCAATAATTTCATCGTCTTTTAAAAGTCTAAATGTCTTATTCCCATCAAGGGCAGAAGACGATAATAATTTACCTTGAAGTGTGGCTATGTCATACTCATATTCTATTTCATCGCCTTCAGTAATCAAGGTAGAGTCGCCACTCCTATTTAGAATAGAATAATACAATCCTGAACCGGTTTGAGTAAATGCATGTCCTGAGGAATCAACAAAAGCTTCAATTTGCTCTCGCTCTTGTTTTAAAAAAGCACGATTACGTTCAATCAAAGCATCTTCCATTTCTTGCTTGCTCAATTCTTGCTTTTTACTTGTATTCTTAGAGCCACAACAAGCTAGCAGCGCACTTAAAACAAGGATATATGTCAACCGCAAAACATTCATAATGTATTAATGACTTTTTGAGCGATTTCAATCGTGCCAGCTAAGTCCTTCTCAACTAAACCGCCTGCAGCATTTTTATGTCCGCCACCATTAAAGTTATTTCTAGAAATTTGGTTAACATCCAAATCACCTTTACTTCTTAATGAAACCTTGCAATACCCTTCTTCCTCCCGGATAAATACTGAAAATGTTATTCCCTCTAATGAAAGACCATAATTCACAAATCCCTCAGAGTCTCCTTTTCTAAAGCCTAGTTCTTTTTGTGCCTCATTAGACAAATAAAGAATAACACTGGATTTTTCTTGGTATACCTGCATATGATCGAGCATATTGCCCAAAAGCTTAAATCTAGAAACGCTATTGGCGTCAAATACATTGTTATATACCTGATCTGGTTGAACACCTGCTTCTAACAAGTTAGCCACAATGCGATGTGTCTGAGCTGTTGTACTCGAAAATCTAAATGACCCCGTATCGGTAACAATCCCTGTGTATAAGTTTTCTGCCACTTCTTTTGTCAAGCCATCCAAAAGTTCCAAATCTTCTGCAAACTCATAAACCATTTGTGCAGTTGAGCATTTTGACGTATCAGAAACAATCCACTCTGCAAATTCACCAGGTTGTTGGTGATGATCTATCATGAGGAACTTTCCGCTAAAATTTTCCAATACCCCAAGCATGGGACCTGAACGATGCAGCGCATTATAATCTAATACAATGACCATCTCAGCTTCAACAAGAATTTTTTCTGCCTTTGAAGCATTCTCATCAAAAACAACAACTTCATCACTTCCAGGAAGCCATTTTAAAAAATGCGGGTAATCATTAGGAACAATCACATTTGTTTCGTGCCCTTCCTTTCTCAACAATGCGCTTAGAGCATTAGCAGAACCCATGGCATCACCATCTGGGTTAACATGATTGGTTACCACGATTTTCCGTGATGTAGACAAAAACGTCTTTAATCCTTCTAAAATCTCTTTTCGCATTGGCGTGCGAAAATAACATTCTAGCGCGTTGGCTATGCACTCTATGCTCCTTTTATTAGCTTAATATTAACATTTATCACATTTCTTAAAGAAAAGAAACAAATCAACTTCTACCCCTCTGAATACCTGCGAGTTAATATCAATATTTACCCGATCAAACTTTCAATGAAAAAAGTTTGCCAGCCCAAATAGCTTTTTACTTTTGCCGCAAAATTTAAAACACCTGAAAATGGCTGGTAACAGAACATTTACAATGATTAAGCCCGATGCTGTAGAAAACGGACACATTGGTGCAATTTTAGCGATGATCAACAACGCTGGTTTTAGAATTGTTTCTATGAAAATGACTCAGCTTTCTAAAAGAGATGCTGAAGAGTTTTACGCGATTCACAAAGAAAGACCATTCTTTGGAGAATTAGTTGAATACATGACTTCTGGACCTATCGTTTCAGCTATTTTAGAAAAAGACAACGCTGTTGCAGACTTTAGAACTTTGATTGGAGCGACAAATCCAGCTGAAGCTGCTGAAGGAACAATCAGAAAATTGTATGCTACTGATATTTCTGCAAATGCAGTTCACGGTTCTGACAGTGACGAAAACGCTGCTATAGAAGGTGCTTTCCACTTTTCAGGAAGAGAAAACTTCTAAGGAAGTATAGATTAAATAATAATTTTCGGGAAGCTTGTTGTAACACAATATGTTGTAATATTGCAGCCCAAATTTATAGAGCCATAACAAGCTCGAACACCGTTACTTAGCCGCTGGCAAAAATTGTGAATGCTGCTTAACGTAAATAAATAACTACAATTACGATGGACTTAGTAAAGTATGTTCAGGATCAATTGATCGAAAAGAAAGATTTACCAGAATTTGGTGCAGGAGACACAATTACTGTTTATTACCAAATTAAGGAAGGTGAAAAAACAAGAACTCAGTTTTTTAGAGGTGTTGTTTTACAAAGAAGAGGCGCTGGCGCTACAGAGACATTTACCATTAGAAAAATGAGTGGTAATGTTGGTGTTGAGAGAATCTTCCCTATTAACAACCCAAACATCGAAAAGATTGAGGTGAATAAAAAAGGTAAGGTTCGCAGAGCTCGTATCTTCTACCAGAGAGAGCGTACCGGAAAATCTGCAAGAATCAAGGAAAGAAGAGGTTAATCTCAACTTTCTTGAACAAAACAAAGAGGCTCCAATTTGGAGCCTCTTTTATTTTATACCTTTTTCAATTCTTATTTAACTTTAGTGCAATCTTGCTTGAACTTGCAGCACGCTTTCTTTCCGCATTTTCCTTCACCCATATACTTCTCAGCCCATTCATCGCACTCACCATCTCCATAATCAACAACGGCAAACGTTTTGTTGTTTACTATGTATTCTACTTTTCCACTCACAATACAATTACAAGATGGATCTACCTCAATAGGTATTAGTATTTTTTGAGTTGCACCCTGAGGAACATTGTAGAAATCTTCAAACTGCCCATCAGAACAGAGCTCGCATTTATCATAATGCTTCATGTAATCATCTTTAATGCATGAAGAAAAAACAAGGCTTAAGCTGGCAACTAAGAGAATAGAGAAATATTTCATAACCCGTTGATTTTGAGAGAGAGTGAATTTAAGCAAATTCATTGAACCTTTCTCATCGAAGTGATTAATTATCAACGACTTAATCTAAAACAAGTGAAATTAAAATGCTTAGATTATTGTATGAGAACCGTCTTCGTTAAACTGAACATTCGGCAATTCATAACTCTCGTTAAATTGGTCATACCCACGTTTTAAATCTGTCCAAAGAGAAAATTCATGTTTCAATTCTGGATAACCGAGAGTATTGTACATCATGTTTTCAACGCTAGGTTTAAACGGAAAAATCGTGACCTGAATAGTCCCGCCATTGTTTTGAGCTTCCACACAATACACGTATAACTCCTCAATCCATTCATCGGTAATCGCCAAACAACCCGCAGAAACGCAAGACCCATGGATGAAAATATTTCCTCCAGGAGAAGTTTTGCTACTCAATATTTTATCGGATTGATTCGGATAATTTAAGCCTAATGACAGATGATACGTACTTTGTGGATTAAACCGATCAATGGAATAAAAACCTTCGGGCACTTGATAATCTCCTTGTTTTCGTTTAGGCCCAATGTCTCCAGAGGC
>JAOARK010000056.1 GCA_025210575.1 Schleiferiaceae bacterium | reverse complement strand
GATCAAGACAATTGGAGATGCCTATATGGCTGCAGGTGGACTACCCACTCCAAACGCTACGCATGTAAAAGACGTGGTGTTGGCTGGTTTAGAAATTGCCGAGTTCATGAATCAAAGAGCTAGAACCAGAAAAGAAAAAGGCCTTCCACATTTTGAGATTCGAATTGGCATTAACACAGGACCTGTAGTAGCGGGTATTGTTGGTGTTAAAAAATTCCAATACGACATTTGGGGAGACACGGTAAACACCGCCAGCCGAATGGAAAGTTCTGGAGAGCCCGGTAAGGTGAACATCAGTAATACCACTTACAATTTATTAAAAGATGACAGCGATTTCACATTTGAAAGTCGTGGTAAAATTCAAGCTAAAGGCAAGGGAGAGATTGAGATGTGGTTTGTGAACAAAATCTGACATGAATCATATTTGCAACATTTTAGATACATAGGGTAAAATACCGCGTTTCAGGGCAGACTAATTTGGTCGTGTAAATTTTACCTTATGAAAAAGTGTTTCACCCTCACTGTTTTCACACTAACCATAACCACCTTTTTAACCGCCCAACCTCAACAAGATTCCTTGTGGAGCATTTGGTCTGATCAGTCTTTGGCAGATACCAGTCGGCTTAAAGCTATTAACCGAATTATTTGGGACAAAGTGTTGTTTTCTCGCCCTGATTCTGCAACTCAACTTGCGAACCTCCAATTTGCATTAGCGGAAGAAAAAGCGAACCCTAGGTTTATGTCTACCGCCTTGAACAACAGGGGTATTTCTTTTGCCATTCAAGGGTTGGATTCTTTAGCTCTAGACAGCTACAAACAAGGATTACAGCTGGCCACAGATAATCATGATAGCACAATGATGGCAAACATTACTGTGAACATTGGGGTTATCTATTCCAATCAGGGAGATCAGGTAGAAGCGCTAAAAAACTATGAATCTGCCCTGGCCATTAACCAGCGCATTGGCAATAAATCTAATGTAGCAAGGTGCTTATTGAACATTGGAACAATCTATCATAAGCAAACCGATTACGATCAAGCGTTAGACTATTACAAAAGATCTCTGGACATTTTTGGGCAACAATCTTTGAAACGTGTACAAGCCTCCATTCTTACCAATATCGGGAGCATTTACACAGAACTGGAGCAATACAAAAAGGCTCGAGAAAACTATGAGCAGAGTTCAGAGCTAATGGCCGAAATTAATTATGCTCAAGGAATGGGGGTGAACTACGCGAACATAGGCAACACCTATACCAAAGAAGGGGCTTTGGAAAAAGGCATGGAATACTTTGAAAAGAGTCTTGAGGTAGAAACAGCGATAGGAAAGAAAGCGGGTATAGCCGAAACCTTGGAGAAAATGGGATACAACCTTCAACTTCAAGGAAAATACGAAGAGGCTCAAATCACCCTAGAGAAAAGTTTGCAAACGTTTACGGAAATCCCTGATCAGTATGGAATAGGCTCCGTGCACATTCAAATGGGTCAAGGGTATCGTGAAGCCGGGAATTATAAAAAAGCCATACATCACTGCAAACAAGGGCTAGTGATTCAAAAAGAATTGGCTAATGAGGGGCGTCAGAAAGATGCATGTCAATGCTTATACGAAACTTATGCTTTACGCGGAGATTTTGAAAACGCCTTTCTCTATCACAAAGAAATGTTTGCCCATTACGACAGCATAAAATCTGACCAGACCTTGAATAAAATCCAAGCAATGGAGTTTGAAAAACAACTGATTGCTGATAGTCTTTTTCAGGCTGAGAAACGCCATCAACTCGAATTGGCCTTTCAAAAAGAGGTTGCAGAAAAAGACAAAACACAAAACTTTTTACTCAGTGGTGGTTTTATTCTGATCTTATTAGCTGGCGGCTTATTCACTCGGAATAGAATGGTAACAAAATCTAGAACGCAAATAAGGTTGGAGAAAGACCGATCTGATGAACTTTTGTTGAACATTTTACCAGAAGAAACTGCTAAGGAACTGAAAGCAAAAGGTTCGGCAGAGTCAAAATTGATCGAAGAGACCACAGTGCTATTTACAGACTTTGTAGGTTTTACAGAAATGTCTGAAATGTTATCGGCTTCGGAGTTAGTGAAAAACATCAACGAATGTTTCTCTGCTTTCGATCACATTATGGAAAAACACAGTATTGAGAAAATTAAAACGATTGGCGATGCCTACATGGCTGCAGGAGGTTTACCAACACCAAACTCAACACATGTTAAAGATGTGGTTTTGGCCGCATTGGAAATCTCAAACTTTATGCTTCATCGTGGAAATGAAAGAAAAGAGCAAGGTTTACCCTTCTTTCAAATACGTATTGGCGTGAACACAGGTCCCGTGGTGGCAGGTATTGTGGGAGTAAAAAAGTTTCAATATGACATTTGGGGAGATACCGTAAACACTGCAAGCCGCATGGAGAGCGCATCAGAATCTGGAAAAGTAAACATTAGTGAAAGCACTTATAACCAACTAAAAAATGAAACTGAATTCAACTTTGAACACCGTGGCGAGATTGAAGCAAAAGGGAAAGGGAAAGTGAATATGTGGTACGTTACTAAAGCTTAAAAACGAATAACAACCAAAAATCCCGAATTCTCACCCAAGCAACTGACTCTAAACTAACAAGTAACCAAAATAAGGTTAGAGACAAAGAACCGTTGGAGTTTCTTGTCAGAAAAATTAAATCAAAAACTTAGGTAATAAAATTTAGAAACACTGGAACTTTCCAGTGTTTCTAAATGATAAAGAAAGGTCTTATCTTTGGTAAATACACTCACTCTTTAGACAACTAAGAATGAAGGTATTACGCAGATTAATTCTGCAAAACGACCAAACATGACAACACTAAGAAAAACCCTTACCACTACCCTACTCTTCTTTTCGTTTTTTTCATACGGACAGCTGAATTATGATTCATTAGTCACCATTTCAGAAAATGTAAAACTTCATGATTCGATTAGAGCTCAAGCCCTATTTTTTCAGATTCAAGAGGATTTTATTCAAGACGACTTTGATGCCGCTATGGCTCATGTCATACAGATCAATTCACTGGAAAACCTTAATACTAAATGGCAGGGAATCGTTCACTTGAGCAATGCAAAGATTGAACAGAGTTTTAACAATTTAGATTCTGCCATTGCACTTAACTCAAAGGCTATTGAACTTTTTCGAGAAGCAAATTTTGAATTAGGGGCAGCAGTAGCGCTTAACAATTTGGGACTCAATTTTAAAAGTCAGGATAGTGCTTCTGTGGCCATTACTAAATACTTAATGGCAGCAAGACTATTTGAAGAATTGGATTGTCCCTTGGGGGCGTCATTAGCTCTAGAGAATGTTGGAAGTCTGCATAAAGAAAATTCGGAAAATGGTAAGGCACTTCATTTCTACGCCAAAGCTTTGGCTTTACTAAGTTCAGAGAAAGTAGCAGAAGTAAAACCTCCATTTGTTTTCAAGAATTATCGATATGGATTACTTACCAATATTGGTTACATCTATTTGCAACTAGGAAACTGGCCTAAAGCTGAAGAATACTTATTAGAGGGAATTGATATTGCAAAAAAATACGATGCTCCTACCCTATACATCATTAAACGCTATTTAAGTGTATCTCGCGCATACTTGAAAGAAGAACAATTGGATAGCGCCTTGAAATATGCCCAAAAGGCTGAGGTTTTGAACTTAACCGAAAAATCAAATGAAAGTGACAATGCCATTTTCTTGGCGTACGCCATTTACCATTCTCACAAGGGAGATTATAAAACAGCGGAGAAATATTTCAATGACCTCATAAATTATGCAAAGGTCAATAACGACCCTCAGGCTGAACAATTTGTACGTCTTTTTTTAGGTGAACATTACTTACGTCTAAATCAGTATTACAAAGCGCAAAATAATTGCAAGAGCGCCTATCCTCTTATTAAAGCAACACACAACTATGCCTTGATGGAAGACGTTTGCAATTGCCTCTATGAAGCGCACAAAAAACTGAATCAACCGGCTTTGGCACTTCAATACAACGATGATCTAAACACCGCAAAAGACAGTTTAAAATCTCAACAACTAGCTAACAAACTAGAGCAGTTAGAGTTTGACCAATTGCAGCGACAGGACAGCCTTGTTGCTCTTAAAAACAGGTTAGTTCGTGAAGCCGAATATCAAGAAAATTTAAGAATAGAAAAGCAAAATAGAAACATAGGTTTTGGGGTTGGAGGTTTAGTGATCATCATTGCTGGAGCGATGTATGGAAGGCTTCAGATCATCAGGAAATCTAAAGCGCTTGTAGAACATGAAAAAGAAAGGTCAGAAAACCTACTGCTGAATATTCTCCCTGCTGAGATTGCCCAAGAACTGAAAGAGAAAGGGCGAGCAGATGCCCAGCACTTTGATGATGTCGGGATTCTTTTCAGCGACTTCAAAGGTTTTACCGAGCAATCCGCGAAACTTAGTGCTGCAACCTTAGTTGAAGAAATAAACCAATGCTTTGAAGCTTTTGACAATATAATGGACAAGTATCACATTGAAAAGATCAAGACCATTGGAGATGCTTATATGGCTGCGGGAGGATTACCCATCCCTAGGGAAGGAGCGGTGAAGGATACTGTTCTTGCCGCCATAGAGATGCAAGTCTTTATAAAAGATCGGAAAAAGGTAAACCGAAAAGAAGGGAAACCTGCTTTTGATATGCGTGTAGGAATTCATACGGGTCCTGTTGTGGCAGGGATTGTGGGAGTAAAAAAATTCCAGTATGACATTTGGGGTGACACTGTAAATACGGCCAGCCGCATGGAGAGCTCTGGAGAAATTGAAAAAGTGAATATTAGCAAAGCGACTTACAAGACCTTAAAAGACGACCCTGAATTCACTTTCGAATATCGCGGTAAAATCTCGGCAAAAGGAAAAGGAAATGTTGAGATGTGGTTTGTTGGATTAAATGTCAAAAATGATTAAAAACAGAATCCCAAAACTGATAATTCTCTTAAGTCTACTATTAACATTTTATATGTTGGGAATTTTCTTTGGGGGTCCATTAGAGCCTTGGTTATATTTTGGATATTTAGGATTTGGCGGACTAATATTATTCTATTGTTCACTTCTATATTTCCACGAAGACCAAGATTTTCTGAGAAAAGTTAAGAATCGTGTCTTTCTTGCCGCATTAATCCTTTTTGGTATTGGCTTAATTGGATTGATGTTCGAAATACCATATAGAAGGATGTATATCATTCTTTCGGTACTAGTTTATTGCTTCTTCTATGCTCCTTTAGAAATGAAATACAAAATCCAAAAATGGAAAGTGTATTCAAAAAACAATGTGGAACTGCTTGGTTTAAGTCTAATAGATTTTTTAGGTATTAACCTCATCCTATTAGGGGCATTGAACCGATTTTTACACTGGCCAGGACAATTTAGCCTCATTTACCTTGGACTATTATTTTTAATTATTGGTGTAATTTTTTGGAATAGAAGGTTTAAAGTCGAGGTAATAAGACGTAAAAAAGCGGAAGATCAGATTAAAGCAGAAAAAGAAAAATCAGAAGAACTTCTACATAACATTTTGCCACGAGAAGTGGCTGAAGAGTTGAAAGAAAAAGGCGCCAGTGAGGCTAAAGACTTTGATGAAGTAACTGTCCTTTTTTCCGATTTTAAGGAATTCACTCAAACCGCGAAGAGGCTCAGCGCAAAAGAATTGGTTTCAGAAATCAACGCCTGCTTTAAAGCATTTGATGCAATTATGCAGAAATACCAAATCGAAAAAATTAAAACTATTGGCGATGCCTATATGGCTGCAGGAGGTTTGCATAAACCTCGCACTTCAGAGCCGAAAGATGTGGTATTGGCAGGATTAGAAATGCAAGAGTTCATGCTTTCACGAAAGGCAGAAAGAGAAGCACAAGACTTGCCTTATTTTGACATGCGCGTTGGCATTCATACGGGTCCAGTAGTAGCCGGAATTGTTGGGGTTAAGAAATTCCAGTACGACATATGGGGAGACACGGTCAATACGGCTAGTCGTATGGAAAGCCATGGGGAGATTGGTAAGGTCAATGTGTCTAATTCAACATATGAGATATTAAAAGACAATCCAGTCTTTCATTTTGAATCACGTGGTAAATCTGTAGTAAAAGGTTTGGGCGAAACGGAGATGTGGTTTGTATCTAAAAAGCTGAAACCTTAACCCGCTGATTTTAGTACCTTTAGGGAAACTGTTGACCTAAGATGACCCTAAAAACCTATTCGATAGCCTGCGCCCTATTATTTTCTATTTCTGGCCTTACTCAAAATATACGTGACATAGAGCGTCTCACTCGTTCGCTACCAAACATGACAGAAGGTGAACGCGGCCAAGCTTATTACAACATTGCCAAGGAGTACTCGCTGTTTAAAAAAGACAGTGCCGAAAAGTATCTTTCCTTATATACAAACTGGGCTCATGAGACTCAATCAGAGTCAAACATTATCATGGGAGAAATCCTGCAAGGAAAATTTACAAGAAATCGAATTGATCAAGACTCTGGATTAGCAATTCTTGTGAATGCGCATAAAAGAGCCGTTCAATTACAAGAAGACACAGTATTGGCCTATGCCAGCCTTGAACTTTATAAATCAACAAGGGTAACTAAACCCTGGGCATACAATGACTCGCTCTTGAAGCATACTTTGGGTCTGTTTGAATCGCTCAATGATCAAGTTACATATGCAGAAACACTTATTGAATTGGCCTTTTTATATGTGAACAATGGAAATGCGAACGAAGCTTTAAAGTATTCTCTAGAAGCAGAAGAAATCGCATTGAGTTCGGGTGATTCAGTGAATTATTCTGACAACTTGAGAGTAAAAAGCATAGCTAACTTTATGGCAGGAAACACTTCTGAAGCATTAGATATAATGAACAAATCTTTAAGAATTGCTGAGAAAATAGGTGCCGTTGAAAGTGTTTTTCTCGGACATGAAGTCAAAGGAACGATGCAGGCCATGTTGGGAGATCTCGATTCCGCCTTAGAGACGTTTGTTCAAGGGTATGAGCTAGGAAAGCGCTGCTCTTATGTGAGGCTTTACAATACTCAATTGAACATTGCTGCAACTTATATGGAACTAGGTGAATATAAATTGGCCCTTAATTATTTCAAATCGATTGAACCTGTAGAAGATTATTCATTCAATAGAATATTGATTACCAACTTTGGTCAAGTGTATTTTAAACTTGATAAAATTGATAGCGCGGAATTTTACCTTGATAGCGCCTATCAAATGTATCAGGTAAATCCCTCCTATTGGCAAGAATTAGAGATCGTAGATTATTTGATAAAACTCTACAAAAAGAAAGAAGATTATAAAACGGCATTAGAATGGGATGAAAAAAGACAATGGTTAAACGACAGCATCAACAAGGCAGCTAATGACAAAGAGCTTAAAATTATTACCGCTGAACACGAACAGGAAAGAGCATTTTTAATAAAACAAACAGAAGAAGCTGAGGCCGAAAGAACTGAGCGTTTACGCTACATCATCATTGGTGTTGTTGTTTTGTTTCTCATGATTTCTTTAGGCGGTTTATACAGCCGTTTTCGTTATATCCGCAAGTCCAAGGCCATCATCGAAAAAGAGAAAGACCGTTCAGAAACTTTACTGCACAATATCCTACCGCAAGAGGTAGCCGAAGAATTGAAGGAAAAAGGCGCTAGTGACGCCAAAGATTTTGATGAGGTTACGGTTCTGTTTTCAGATTTCAAGGAGTTTACACAAACGGCCAAGAAACTCAGCGCAAAAGAACTGGTTTCTGAAATCAACGCTTGCTTCAAAGCATTCGATGCCATCATGCAGAAATACCAGATCGAAAAAATTAAAACCATTGGCGATGCCTATATGGCCGCAGGAGGTTTGCATGAACCAAGAACATCAGAACCTAAAGATGTGGTCCTGGCAGGATTAGAAATGCAAGAGTTTATGCTTTCGCGGAAAGCAGAAAGAGAAGCGAAAGGGCTTCCCTGTTTTGATATGCGTGTGGGAATCCATACAGGGCCGGTCGTAGCTGGAATTGTAGGTGTAAAGAAGTTTCAATATGACATTTGGGGTGATACAGTGAACACGGCCAGCCGCATGGAAAGCCATGGCCAAATAGGTAAAGTCAATGTGTCGAATTCAACCTATGAGATTTTAAAAGATAACTCTCGATTCAAGTTTGAATCCCGTGGTAAATCTGAAGTGAAAGGT
>JAOARK010000055.1 GCA_025210575.1 Schleiferiaceae bacterium | reverse complement strand
GCCCTGAATTGAGGATTACGGTCTTATCACGAAAACCTTTTCATCACTTTTTTCCTGATTCTGATCGATTGCATTTTGAAGCAGTTGATACAAAAGGTGAGCATAAAGGGCTTAGAGGCCTTCGGAGACTTTACAAGCAGCTATGGAAAAAATATGAATTTAATGCGGTTGCCGACTTTCATAATGTTCTAAGAAGTCAGGTGATCACAGGGTTATTCAACTTAAAAAGAATTCCATCGGCTGCCATAAAAAAAGGAAGGGCAGATAAAAAACTACTTACGCTCAAAAAGGGTAAAGTATTTATTCCTTTGAAACATTCTAGCAGACGATATGCAGATGTACTCAAAAAGCTTGGGGTAAAATTCAAGTTTGACGAGCATGAGCTCAAAGCCCATATAACGCTTTCAGAAAAAGCTCCACTTCCGTTAAATACGAATAACATTGGACTAGCACCTTTTGCCCAGCATAAGGGAAAAGCACTTCCTTTTGAAAAGGTAAAAGAGTTAGTGGAGCAGTTATCTAAGAATACATCCAATACTATCTTTCTTTTTGGTGGAGGTGAAAAGGAGGTAGAATTACTTTCTACACTAGAGGGCGATAATGTTGTATCACTGGCTGGAAAGTTTTCACTTCCCCAGGAATTGGCTCAAATTGCAGCGCTAGATGTCATGATTTCTATGGATTCAGCAAACATGCATATGGCTTCTTTAGTAGGTACTAAAACCGTCTCGGTGTGGGGTGCAACACATTACTTTGCCGGATTCTTAGGTATAGGCCAAACTATAGATAATGTTGTTGAGGTTTCTCATGAAGAACTTCCATGTAGACCATGCTCGGTATTTGGTAACAAGCCTTGTTACAGAAAAGATTATGCTTGTTTAAACTTGTTAACAGCTCAACAAATTAGAGCTAAAACTGAGGCTGTGCTAAATCATTAAAACGAAATGTTTTAAGCCTTACTTTTGCTCAGCTATTCTTTAGACCAAGTTACCTTGAAGTACCTTGAAAAAAGTAGGCCTTCGCTTTGAAAAAGAGAGAATGAGGATAATAATTGCTGGAGCGGGAGATGTTGGGTTTCACCTAGCCAAGCTCCTATCTTACGAAAGTCATGAAATTGTAGTAATCGACTTAGATGATGAAAAACTAAAGCATTTGTCATCTAGTTTAGATGTAGCAACTATAAAAGGAAGTTCTACAAATTACGCGACTCTTGAAGAGGCTGATGTGAATAAAGCGGATTTGTTCATTTCCGTTACTTCATTTGAGGACACCAACATTACCTCGGCCATTTTTGCCAAACACTTGGGGGCCAAACGAACGGTGGCTAGGGTGAAAAATGACAGTCATCTTCAAGAAAGGGAAAGAAGGCACTTAAAAGACCTTGGGGTTGATGAGCTCATTTCTACGATAATTCTTGCTTCTCGTGAAATTGGGCGACTCTTGAATTCGGCTGGTTTAACGGATGTTTTTCACTTTGAAGAAGGGAAGCTTACCCTGCTTGGAATGGTTGTAGATGACAAAAGTGAGTTAGCGGGAAAATCACTGAAACAGACTGCGCACTTAAATCCAGACAATGCATTTATTACGGTAGCCATTTTGCGCAATGGTGAGACTATTATTCCGCATGGTGAGACTACGTTTGAAGTAGATGATCATGCCTACTTTATAGCTACTCCAAAAGGGCTGAATCAAGTATTGGCATTGTCAGGTCAAGAGCCATGTAAGATTAAAAATGTAATGATCTTAGGAGGTAGTGAGATAGGTTATAACACGGCTTTAAAGCTGAGTAAAGATTATAACGTTAAACTCATAGAGCAAAACAAAGAGAGAAGCTTTGAGTTGGCTGATTCCTTACCTGGTGTTTTAGTGGTTCATGGAGATGGACGTGATAAAGAATTATTAGAGTCTGAAGGGCTCAGTAAAATGGATGCCTTTATTGCGGTAACCGGAAATTCTGAGACCAATATTATATCTAGTCTTTTGGCGAAACAACTCGGTGTGGAGCGGACAGTATCTCTTGTGGAGAATGTGGATTATGTTCACCTTTCTCAGAACATCGGTATCGATACTATGATCAACAGAAAGCTGATCGCTGCCAATTTCATATTTAGATATGTTAGGGAAGGGCATGTGCTTCACGTAGCTAGTATTCATGGGGTTGATGCAGAGGTTTTAGAGTTCGTAGTTTCTGAAAAATCTAAGATTACTTCAAAATACTTGAAGCATCAAAAGTTTCCAAAAGATGCACTTATCGGTGGGGTAACCAGAAAAGGGAAATCTCTTATTCCGAACGGTGATTTCAGAATTCGTGCAAATGATAGAGTTGTTGTTCTATGCGCGAAAGACATGATCCATAAAGTGGAAAAATTCTTTAAGTAAATGAACTTTAAGCTCATTGTTAGCATATTGGGATTATTGATTGCCTTGAACGGATTCTTCATGTTTCTGGGTATTCCTTTTTCCGTGTATTACGATGAGAGTTATATTCCATTATTGTCTTCAGGTCTCATTGCTATAAGTGTTGGGCTTTTTATTTGGCAAGTTTTTAGAAGAAGACTTACGGTAAAGCATATGAGCCAAAAAGATGGTTACTTAGTTGTGGCTTTGGGTTGGATATCTATGGCTTTGGTTGGGACATTGCCTTATCTTTTTAGTGATGCGATTCCAAGGTTTACCAATGCATTTTTTGAAACCATGTCTGGGTACACTACTACTGGAGCCTCCATTTTAAATGATATTGAAGCAGTACCAAAAGGTATTTTGTTTTGGAGAAGCCTTACTCAATGGATTGGCGGTATGGGAATAATTGTGCTTACAGTAGCATTATTGCCTATGATTGGGGTAGGTGGGATGCAAATGTTCATTGCTGAAGCGCCAGGGATTACTCCTGATAAGTTAAAACCTCGCATTAAGGATACAGCTATTCGGCTTTGGGTAATATATGTAGGGTTGACCTTTATCGAAACCGTGCTACTCATGTTTGGCGGAATGAGTTTTTTCGATGCTTTAAATCATGGGTTGACAACAATGGCGACAGGAGGTTTTTCAACCAAGAATGCTTCAATTCAAAATGAATCGGCCTATATTCAATACGTAATCTTAGCCTTTATGTTCTTGGCGGGCGTCAATTTCAGTTTAACATATTTTGGATTAAAAGGGAGG
>JAOARK010000564.1 GCA_025210575.1 Schleiferiaceae bacterium | reverse complement strand
GTTAAAAAGATGAGATAAACTGTTGCGATTATAAAAATGGGTTAGAAATTCAGAATTATATCTATCAAACACAATTTAGAATTAAGAATTCTGAAACCACTCCAAATTTGACTTCTGTAGTTTTAGCTGAGCCGCTGATTCGATTCATTATAGATTTTATTCCATTTACCAACAAACGAGAAGACGCTATTGCCATTATTCGGTATTACAATGATGAAAAGGATTATGAGCCTGTCTTTACCAAAATTTTAGGAATTGAAACAGATCCAAGAATTATTACTCAAGGAAAACTCAGTGACAAGAATGAAAAGATATCTTTTGAATATTTCTTAAGTGGTCTGTTTACCTTATTTGATTCGATTATTATTCGGATGTATAATATTTCATCCTTCTTTAAAAAGAAAAGTAAAAAGGACGATATTGACTTTTATAAGCGTGTAGGAAGTCGAAACCTAGCTATTTTTTACAAGCTAGAAAGAATGAGCAAAACCTGGAAGGGGAGTTCATTTTCGTTAGGTGATGGCTCTGGAAGCAAGCAAGGAAAATTGGATAAATCTAAAGGAGGAGGCATTAGATTCTTAAAAGCTAAAGTTCTTTTCTTAATAGGTTTTGCATTCTTACCATTGTTCTTTATTGGACTAGGTGTCATATCAGTGGCCTTCATTTATTGGATAGAACGCTTAGGTAGAAAGCATCCGAGACCAGATTTGAATAAAGATGCAGAGCGTGATGCGTACCTCAAGAAGAATAAGAAGTTCTTAGAGCGAATTCAAAGGAAATCTTCAGAGCTTGATTCTGCATTCTCGGTCAATTGATGTTCATTGCAAAATCACTTTTGTCAAAGTTTCGTTTTGGGGTGTTGGCAGTCAATTACAGAGTGTTAATACGTAAGAAACATCTGTAATTATTGCTGCTGTTAAAGAATTATATTAGGCAGTGTAAAAATCCTACTATTAAAACTAACAACCTTTATCTATGGCAGTAGCTATAAATGAATCTGAAATTATTAATTACTACGATAAATGCCAGGTAGACTATGAGATCATTTGGCATTTGAATACCCATATGTGCATGCATTATGGTTTCTGGGATGAAAGTACCCCCAATTTACGTTCTGCCCTCAATAACATGAATAAACAAGTAGCCCTTTATGGAGGTGTGAAGGAAGGGGATTACGTTTTAGATGCAGGCTGTGGTGTTGGCGGTTCAAGCATTTTTTTAGCAAAGAACTACAACTGCAAAACTGTTGGCATTACTTTGAGCGATAAGCAAGTAGCGAGCGCAACAGAAAATGCTGGTAGAATGGGAGTGGGAGACAACTGCACTTTCCAAAGACAAAGTTACCTCGAAACTAATTTTCCTGATAACACCTTTGATGTAGTTTGGGGAGTTGAAAGTGTTTGTTACGCTTTTGATAAACTAGACTTTTTAAAAGAAGCTTTTCGCGTTTTAAAACCTGGAGGTAAAGTTGTAGTTGCCGATTTCTTTAGTGTGCCTTTAGAAGAGAATACTTCAGAAATGGAATTAATGGATAAATGGTGCAAGACATGGGCGATTAAGCGATATGCTGAAATTGAAGAGTTTTATACTAAAATGGAGAAAGCAGGATTTGCTAATCGGGGTCAAAAAGATGCTACTGAAAATGTGATTCCAAGCATTAGAAGATTGTACTATTCATTTTTTCCTGGGATTGTAGTGACTAAAGTTTCTGAAGCTTTAGGTTTTAGAAATTCCACTCAAACTGCAAACACTTGGTCTACCTATTATCAGTACAAAGCCTTTAAAAAGGGTCTTTGGAAATACATGTTGTATACTGCGGAAAAACCAAAATAAAACAACCAGCCATGAGTGAGTTTTTAAGTGAAAACTACACACCACCAGCGAAATTTAAAATTAGAATTTCGGAAACCGAAACGAGCACATTTACTCCTGAGGAATTTGACAGAAGGCGCTTTGAGCAGGATGACTATGCTGATGCTTTGGCAAAGAAGATTGTTGAAGCAGGTATGTACTTTGCAACGACTTCAGAAGGGTATGACGATCTGGACGATCGAGATAAACAAAAACGACAATCAAAAATTTCGCAAGCTGTTGTACACCAGATAGACGCTGTGGTGAACAAAGCGTATATGTCTCATCGAGTAAAGTCTAAGACAGCAAATAAAACCACCACTTTAAATTTTGAGTGGGATACGTATCCAGGCAAGCCTAATCAAGCTTTAAAGCTTACGGAATTTAGGGCTCCGGAAACCGGAGGTGAAAGTCTTGGTTTCATTGAAAGTCTCGATGACTATTTTGATCTGGGAAATGAGCATTTCACGTTTACTGAGGAGGAGTTTGACATTATCCGAAAAGGATGCTATATGTTTTCTCTTTATGGTCCTAATGTAATTATGACCCTGGCAGTGCGCTCATTGCTTAAACAGTACGCGGCTTTTAATGCATCTAATGTATTGGTAAGTACACGAATGCTAACCAAGTTTCCGCATAGAAGAATTTTAGAGACCATGCAGTTTTTGCTAGATGTAATTACTCCAGGAAATATGAGACCAGGAGGCAAAGGAATTCTAGCAATTAGAAAGTTGAGATTGGTTCATGCATTGGTAAGGGAGAGAATTGGATTGATGTCAGCCAATGTGAATCAAAAGTTTATTCCTTGGCAAGAGGATGTCTGGGGAAAGGCCATCAATCAACAGGATATGGTTTTTGCCATTCACACTTTTAGTATCGAGATAATTAAAGGACTACAAAAAGTGGGTTACATGCTTGACGTAGATCATTTAAAAGAAGATTACTACAAGACTTGGCATTATATAGGTAGGGCACTTGGAGTTAAACCCGAAATCAATAGTATTGATTATAACGATGGCAATGAATTGCAAGAGTATATCTATCAAAAGCAATTTGCATTAAAGAATTCAAGAGAGGCGCCCAATCTAACTTCTGTAGTTTTAGCAGAGCCTCTTATTGACTTTATGTTAGATCTTCTTCCTTTTACAGATAGAAGAGCAGATGCAATAGCAATGATCAGGTTATACAACGATCCGGAAGATTTTGAGCCAATTTTCCAGGATATTCTGGGGATTGAAGTTCATGCTCACCTCGATAGAGATCAAGATGGTCACATTGTAGATCATAGAGATAGAGTGGATTTTGAAGATTTCTTGAGTGGAGCATTAACCATTGCTGATAAGATCATCTCAGGGCTTTATAAGATTACTTCAATATTCAGAAGAGCGGGCTCTAACAGAGATATGGCGAGTTATTACGCTAAGATCGGAGCTCTAAATAGAGCTTTATTTAACAAGCTCGAGAATATGAGTAAGACATGGAAAGGAAGATCCTTTTCTATGGATGACGGTTCTGGAACAGAAGATGGAGTTTTCGATGAGAAGAAATCTGCATTTCAAGGAGCAAGATCAAAACTCATTAAATGGATATCTTTTGCTCTGATACCCTTTGTTTTCTTAGGTCTTGGTATTTTCTCATTGTTCTTACTTAGAAGAATAGCCAAGTACGGTAATAAACATCCACGCCCTGACCTTAATGATCCCGTTCAATACGCGGAAAACTTAGAGAAATTCAAGAAGAAGTATAAAAAAGATTTAGAAAAAGGATATATCGAGATCACGGCATAAGCACTACTTTTCACACATGAAGAACGTAATATATAATGGGGAGAATTCTATCATCTATCTAGAGAATAAAGGTGATAAAAAGGTGGCAAGGAAAATTTTGCGTTCAGAATACCCCAAGCCAAATCAAATACTCAATTTCAATAACGAGCTCAATTTTACGGTCGATTTAGACCATCCTGGAGTTAGGAAGGCAATTGATGGAAAAAAGGAAGAAGGAAAGCACGTTTTATACTTAGAGTACATTGAAGGGGTAACTCTTTATGATGCCTTTGTACAAGAAAGAAGATCGTTAAAAGAAATCTTGGCGGCTTTTATAAAAATTTGCGATGCTTTAGCCTATGTGCATAATGCCGGAATAATTCATAAAGATATTAATGACCATAATATACTTTGGGTAGAAGAGAACCTCCAACCTGTACTTATAGATTTTGGTATTTCAAGCCGTTTAGATCTAAAATCTCATAACCTAGGTAATCCAGATACATTACAAGGAACTTTGCCATTTATGCCACCTGAACAAACAGGAAGGGTCAATAGAAAAGTGGACAATCGTAGCGATTTGTATAGCTTGGGGATAACACTATTTAGAGCGTTAACAGGTGAGCTTCCATTTGATTCTTCTGATTCATTGGAGATGGTGCATTTTCAAATTGCAAAGTTGCCAGCAGCTGCAATGCAGGTGAATAAAGGAGTTCCAAAGCCCATTTCTGATATTGTTGCAAAGCTTCTACAGAAAAATGGTGAAGATCGTTATCAGACGGCCTCTGGCTTAAAAGCTGATTTAGAAGTATGCCTTGATCAGCTTGAAACAAAAGGAGAGATCAGCGAATTTGAAATAGGTGGAAGTGATTATTCTGCAACATTTGAAATACCTCAAAAACTCTATGGTCGTGACAACGAGATAGCTCAGCTTTTAGAAACCTTTGACAATGTAAGTAAGGGAAATACAGAACTTTTTCTTGTGGCTGGTTATTCTGGTGTGGGTAAGTCTTCCTTGATCAGCGAATTGTACAAACCTATTACAGAACGCAGAGCATTTTTTGTTGACGGAAAATTTGATCAATATCAACACAACGTTCCCTATTACGCAATTAGTCAGGCTTTTTCAGAATTCTGTAAATTATTACTGATTGAAAAGCCAGAGCGACTAGAAGCATGGAAAACACAATTAACGGAGGCACTGGGTGACAATGGTCAGATCTTAATCGATTTTGTGCCAGATCTAGAAAAGATTATTGGGCCACAACCTGCTGTGGTCAAGCTTGAACCACAAGAAGCGCAAAATAGATTTATCCTAGTTTTTCAGGAATTTATAAAAGCTATTTGCAAGGCAGAACATCCTTTTGTTTTGTTTATTGATGATTTACAGTGGGCTGATATAGGTTCTTTGAATTTTATCCGAAGAATGATTACGGATATTTCTACTCCCTATTTCATGATTATTGGGGCATATAGAGATAACGAAATAGGACCAGGACATAGCTTACCAAAAATTATAGATGATGCAAAAGAGTCAGGTGCATCTATTCGAGAAATTAAGCTAGAACCTCTGCAGAAATCTGATGTTTTTGCATTGGTAAATGATGCACTTCATAGTGATGAGAAAAACTCAAAAAAGATCAGTGATCAGGTATATGCTAAGACGGAGGGAAATGCCTTTTTTACAGTAGAATATTTAAAGTCGCTCAATGAGCAAGGTGCATTCCACTTTTCTGTAGAAAGCAGAAGTTGGCAAATAGATTTTGAAGCGCTTAAAAAACTTGATATATCAGATAATGTTGTGGAGCTCTTGATGGGCAAGATCAAAGGTCTTGACGATATCAATCAACATGTTGTTCAATTGGCGGCATGTATTGGTGGTCTATTCTCACTCAATTTACTTTCTATAATTCATGGTAAGGGAATAAACGAAACCAAAGAAGATCTATGGCCGGCAATAGAAGGTGGTCTAATAACACCTGTAGGTGAGAACTATCAATACATAGGTATTGATGGAGATATTTCAAAAGCGGTAAACTTTGAATTTTTGCACGATAGAGTGCAACAAGCTGCTTATTCAATTATCGATGTTGAAGAAAAGAGTAAGGTACACCTCGATATTGGAAGGTTGTTGAAAAAGGAACTCGATAAAGATGCTGATATACTTTTTGATGTTGTAAATCAATTGAACGCCAGTAGAAAGTTGATTACTGACCGCATAGAAATTGCAGAGTTGATCAATTTAAATCTTGAAGCTTCATTGGAAGCTAGAAAAGGTAGCGCATTTCAAAGTGCAAAAGAGTATATCCAAATCGCAACAGAACTCGTAGATGGTGACCTTTGGTCGAAAAATTATGAGTTAGCAAAACGTATTTACACTACTCAAGCAGATCTTGAATTTTTAAATCGAAATCTGGCAGAATCTCAAAGCCAATTAGAAGATATAATTAAGAGGTTAAAAACTACCCTAGAGAAAGCTGAGATTTATGCAATGCTTATGCGTAACAATACACTAAGCAATAAATATGCAGAAGCGATTAGCTATGGGCACGAGGCACTGGAATTATTAGAATTTGAGTTTCCACAAAAAAACCATGAAGCTCATATTCCAGAAATGATGCAGAAAGTTGTTGGTCATATTATGAGCTCTGGTATAGCAGAGGTGCATAAAATGGACAAGATCGAGGATGCAAAGGTTTTAGCCATATTGCGTATTCTGGATAATTTCTCCGAACCCACCTATGTATCAGGAGATAGCAACTTCTGGATTTTGCATGTCTTGTACATGGTAGACATCACGTTCGAAAATGGCCTTTCTGCCGAGGGCTCTTATTCATTTGTTGAACTCGGTTTAATATTCTTCATTCTAAATAATTACGATTTTGCTTATCCATGTGCGGAAGAATCCGTAAAAATGGCCAGTCATTTTGAGGAAACCTCTCCACAGCACATGAGTCGTGTTGGGCATTTGTTTACAAATTACAACACCCCTTGGGTCAAGCATATTTCCGAAACTTTTTCGCTAAATGCGAAATACTTTAAGCTAAGCGTAGATACTGGGGAAATGATTTTTGCTGGATATACGAGCTGGTTCCCCTTTGCTAATAATCATTTTTGGGGGAATAGGTCTGCACATGACCTCCTAGAGAACCTCGATGCGGAAATAGCCTTTAACCAGAAGATTGGTCATTTTTTAGCTTACCATTCTCTTTTGGGCTTACAGATAATCTTAAAGAATGCTTCAGGGCAAACAAAATCTAGAGGTGACTTTAACACAAAAGGCCTCAAGGAAAACGATTTTGTTAAAGCATGTGTTGAAGTGTCTGATATTTACGCACTTACTGTATATAGAGTGTACAAGGCCTACGCAAGTTTAATGTATGGGGAAGTGAAAAAGGCACTTACTATTTGTAATGAGGTGCTCGAATTTGCTCCCGTTATTATGGGTATGGTGGCTGCCGATGGCCTTTTTAAATTTGTTCATTCTATTGCCATACTTCAACATCAGAAAGGGCTCAAAAAGCCCGATAAAAAACAGATTGAAATTGTTGAGGGTTATTTGAATCAGTATAAGATTTGGTCGGATAATAACCCATCTTCATTCGAACATAAATACCTGTTGATCTCAGCAGAATTGGCTAGCTTGAATGGTGAGGATGAAAAAGCAATGCAGTTGTACACTGATGCAATTGCTTCCGCAAGCGAAGCGGAATTTGAAAGGGAAACCGCTTTTGCACATTTACTTACTGCTAATTATTGGAAGAACCGAGGGCTGAATGTTTATGCAGACCCTCATTTATCGGATGCACGCTATTTATATAAGAATATTGGGTACCATAGAATGGTGGAATACATTGACAATGATAATTTGTTAATGTCTAAAACTAAAGGAGGCACTACTACCTTGTCTATGACTACCACTGCAGAGATAGGTGCGCACTTCTCGGCAACATCAACGTCAATTTCAGACAATCTTGATTTCTTGAGTGTAATGAAGTCTTCTCAGATATTATCTGGTGAGATCATGTTAGATAAGCTTCTGGAGAAGATGTTGAATATTGTTATTGAAAATGCAGGAGGCCAAAATGCTTCTTTAATTCTACAAAACGATGGAAGATGGTTCGTTGAGGCTCAGTACAATGTTCAAGAAGAAATGCTTCAGGTGCTTCAAGGAAAGAGTATTGACAAAGTGGATAATCTTCCCGTATCGGTGATCAATTTTGTTATTAGAGCGGGTAAAGAGGTGTTAAGTACGGATAAGAGTTTTGATAAATTATTCAGTAGAGATGAATATCTAAAAAGTGAGAAACCTGCATCATTCTTTTGTATACCGCTATTATATCAGGGAATGACAAATGGCATTCTGTATGTTGAACACAAAACGAGTTCTGCCGTTTTTACCAATGAAAGAATGGCTATCATACGCTTCTTATCAAGTCAAATGGCGGTGAGTTTAGACAATGCGAGTTTATACGACAACCTTTCTCATTTAAATCGTGCATATCAGAGATTTGTACCGTATGAATTTATTCATGCATTGGGTTATGACAGCATTCTAGATGTTTCTTTAGGCGATCAAATACATCAAGATATGAATGTAATGTTTTGCGACATTCGTTCTTATTCCGCTTTAGCAGAAGGGATGACTCCTAAGGAAAACTTTAATTTCATTAATGCTTATTTAAAGAGAATTGGTCCGTTGATCCGAAAAAACGGAGGTTTTATTAACCATTATTTTGGTGATGGGTTTATAGCCTTATTCAAGGATGCATCAGCCAACGCTGTAGTAGCTGCATTGGAGATTTTTGAGGAAATAGAACTTTACAATCAAGAAAGAATTGAAGTTAAGCGACAGCCCATAAATCTGGGTATAGGAATACATACAGGAGAGGTTATGATGGGTATTATTGGAGATAAGGAAAGAAATGATGCCAATGTAATTTCTGATTCAGTGAATACGGCTAGTCGACTTGAAGGCTTGACCAAAATATTCTCTAGCCGATTAATTATAAGTGGAACAACCTTCAATAACATAGAAGGAACATTGAACGTTCCGAGTAGATACTTTGGAAGGTTGAAAGTGAAAGGTAAAGAAGATGCGCTAGACGTATATGAGATTCTAGAAGCAGAGCGTGGGGAAAGAAAAGAGGTGAGAATGAAGGTACTCGGAACCTATAATGATGCCTTGAATAATTATTACAACAAGAATTTCCCTCAGGCGGCACAGGAGTTTATGAAAGTGCTCAATGAACTTCCTGAAGATTATGCAGCCAAAATGTACTTCAATAATTGTGCAGATTATATCAAAAATGGTTTACCCAAAAGTTGGGACGGATCTGAAGTAATGACAGAGAAATAAACTTTGAAGAAATAAAAAAGGGAGGCTTAGCCTCCCTTTTTTATTTTGATAGAAAATCTTCTATAATGTCTGCCATTCGCTCTGCAGCTTTGCCATCCCACATTCGTGGAATTTGACCTTGTTTCCAGTTACCTGAAATTACTTTATCCAAGTTTGAAAGTATCAATTCCTTATCTAAAGGAAGAAGAATGTTCGTGCCTAAATCTATAGTTACTGGACGTTCAGTATTGTCTCTTAAGGTAAGGCAAGGGATGTTTAAGAATGTAGTTTCTTCTTGAATTCCACCACTATCAGTTAATAAGCCTTTTGAGTTTTGCATGAGCTGTAAGAAATCTAAATAACCTTGTGGCTCAAGTAAAATGATGTTGTCATTTTCAATGGACAAATTGTTCTTCTTCAAATTGTTCATCGTTCTTGGGTGTATCGGGAAAACGATCTTGATCTTTCCAGCAACAGCATTAAGAATTTCGGCTAATGTTGTCAAACTTTCTACGCTATCTACATTAGAAGGTCTATGTAAAGTAACCAATAGGTATTCACTTTTGGAAAGCCCGTTATCTGCAAGAACAGCAGATCTTGACGCTTTTTCTTTAAAATGAACTAAAGAATCGATCATCACATTTCCTGTGAAATGAATTCTTTCTGAAGAAACCCCATCGCCAAGTAGGTGTTTTTCACCAGAGTCTTCCG
>JAOARK010000563.1 GCA_025210575.1 Schleiferiaceae bacterium | reverse complement strand
TAACCATAGAAGAGATTATCCAAGAAAACCCTGAAGCGGCAAATGGCCTAGAGATAGGCACGGTTTTGTTCATTCCGAAGAACATTAAGAAACCACAACCTATTGTAGAAACTGTGGTGGCAGAAGAGGGTAACCAAATTGTGCTGGTTAAAGCTCAAGAAACGGTTTATGGTCTTTGTAAAAAATACGCCATCACAGAATCGGAGTTCTATCGCCTAAACCCTCATGTAAAAGATTTGGGTTTACAAATTGGTCAGGAGATTCAGGTTCCAAAACTGGATAGAGCTGATGCCGAACCCAACAAGTTCAAAGAAAGCAAATCGGACTCTTGGAGTAATGTTGGTGCCGAACCCAAAAAGAAAAAGAACAGTTATTTCTTATATCAAGTAAAAACTGGAGATCGTCTTGAGAATGTTGCAGCACGTTATTCAATTAGTCCTGCTCAGCTCACTAAACTTAATCCAGAGATCGATGAAGAATTGATTCCAGGACGATTCATCATCTTACCAGCTGTTGACGAAAGCAAAACAGCAATAGTTACTCGAAAACACAAGTGGATATCAAATGAGGAGATTGTTGAAGATGAAATTCGAATTGCATTAGTGCTGCCGTTTTTCTTGTCCATTAATGACTCCATGGAGGTTGGATATGCAAACCCTTCTAAAGCTCCTGTTTATAGAAGGTCTAAAGTTGCTATTGAGTTCTATAATGGGTTTAAGCAAGCAATGGACACACTTGCTGCATTGGGTTTGAACATTAAAGTTACCACAATTGATAGTGATAACGATTTAAACAAGATCAAGAGACAGAAACAGAAAATAGACTTATTAAATCCTCATTTTATTGTTGGCCCATTGTACGCGAAAAATGCAGAGTGGTTGGCGAAAGAGTATCCCGATATTCCAATTATTTCTCCACTTTCTAAAGTGACTAACAATCAAGGCATGATGAACTTGATTAATTGCCATACCCAATTAACGGGTGAATGGCTCGGTCTAGCGGGAATCATTAACGAAAACTATTTAGATTATCGAATTGTATTTGTAAATCCTGATACCAAGCAGAATAGAGAAGGCGTTGAATTGATCAAGCGAAATTTAGAGTCAGCGGGCTCACCTAACCTCATTGAGTTATGGTTAAGTGATGGGTATCCGAATATTGATTTTTACAAATCTCATATTAACGACAGTGCGCACAAAACAGTTTGGGTTATCACAAGTGAAGACCAAGCATTTCTAAATGACTTTATGACCAAAATGTATTCTTTGAAAACAAAGAATATGAAGATGTTGACCACCTCTAAAGTGTTAGAAGCAAAGACCGTTCAAAAGTTATACTTAAGTACACTCAACATAAAAACTACAACCCAAGATTTTGTGGATTATACCGATGAAGAAACCAACCTTTTCATCAAGAAGTATCGTGAAAATTGTTTTACTGAACCTACTGAGTACTCCTTTAAAGGGTACGATTCGGGAATCTATTTTACGCTGCTAGCCGCTCGATTTGGAGGAATCCCAATTTCAAGATCATGGCCTTCTTTCAAAGGGATTGGGACAGGTTATAATTTTATCGAAGCCAATCGCAATGGTCCTACCAATAAGTACATTAATGTGCTTGAAATTGTAGATTTTACGCTTCAACGCGCATCTAACTAATCATTAACTATCTGCTTCTTAAGGAGTTTAAGTGGTCAAGGAATTTTTGTTCAGCTTCTCTCGGATAGCCATAACCTTTAGGGCCAACAAAAACAAAAGCAGGTTCTAGTTTTCTTTTTCCTTTAGGGCGTAATTCATCATACTCAATTAGCCAGGCATTGAGGTGATTAATCAACTGGTTTGCACTTTCGTGTAAAGATTCTGGTAAGTGTTCTAGGTTTTCGAGCAAGATGCTCTGCAATGAAGTATTCGCTTCGTGAAGGTATTGCTCAATGGCAATATCTGGGTTTTTAGGTTCTTTGCTAATCCAAGTTTTAAACAAGCTACCTGTTCGTTTAAAGTAAACTTCAAGTGGAAGCAGAACATTGTATACTAGTCTTTTCTCTTCTGAGTTCAGATTGACCAATTGGTCTTGTTCTCCTAAAAGTAGAGCCGCTTTAGAAGCGATGACCGGATCATTGTTATCCAAAAAGTATTGAACAGAAGAAACGAGCTCTTCGCTCATTTTACCATTTTCCTTTAAATGATTTAGAGAGAGTAGAGCAAGCATTGTTTCCGTTTTGCTGTCACTTGCCAGCATGGTTATGTATTTTGAAATTTGCTCCGATTCTTGAAGAGCTTGATCTTTACGTTCTTTAGCATCTGTGTAATACTTGCCTAGATAGAATAACGCCAATGGTATCAGCAATGCACCAATAGCGTTTATGATCAGTTCGAGTGTTTCCATTCTTTCGAGGTTCTAAAAGGCAATGTACCAAAACCAAAGGATTTAGTCTATAGCATCAAATTCTGGTTCCCAAATTTTCTGGTCTATTCTGCCTTCATCTGGTACAGCTAGAAATCGTTGTGGAATTTCTTTTTTAATTTCTCTTTTGCCCTCAAAACTCAATTCTTCGTAAGTCTTACCAAATTGGTTTAGGGCGTATTTATTTCTTAAGTCAAAGACCACCGTTCTGTACAGATCCATCGTTTCTAAATAAGCTGAAAAAGTGAGCTCCCCATCAACTACGTAGTAAAAAGAGGCTTTTGAATTGTTAAGAATTTCCGTTCTCAAAAGAGATTCTAATTCTCCTTTGTTTTTTAATAACTCCCCATTAAATCTGATTTGCTCAGGGCTCTCGTAAATCTTAATGCCAAGATGCTCATAGGGTATGATGGGGTAAGGAGGTGGAGGGGGAATGGGGTCATTGTCCAATACCATAGCGAAATGTGGGGGGATTTTTTCAAAGAAAAACTGACCACTACTGTTCAGTTGGACTGGATGGCCTTCTAATCGATAGCCTATTTTATTCAATTGAAATCTGCTCAATTGCATTTTCAATTTCTCCACATAGTTCATGCCCACATTTTCATCTATTGTAAGAATCACAGATGCGAGACTTCTTTCAACCGGATGAATGCTTTGAATTTGGTCGCTAACAATTGTGCTGAATTCATCTAAGGTGATTTCTGAAAGATAATAGCGTAATACAACAGAATCGCCATCAAACGATGGGTACAGATAGAACTCATCAATATTTAGTGATTTTCGAACAATCCTGTTGGAATTTTGGGCTTTGGGGAGTTGGATATTGTATTTAGAAATAACATCATAATCTAAAGTAATAGTCGATGTTCGCTCAAAATATGAATTGGCAATCTTGTATGTACTAAAAGAAAGAAGGGTAATGGAAATACCACTTATGAGCATCCATTTGTAGATTCTTCTACCCTGATACCGCAAAAGACTCAACCAAAGTTGTAAGAATAGTACGAGGGGTACCAGAACAAAAAACCAGCTGATTTCAGAAATGAAAATGAGGATTGGAGACCCAACTCCAAAAGATCCCAGGAGAAACCAAACTACAAGAACAAATCTTGAAAAGATGGCCAAAAAACTCCAATTTACCACCGTGACGTCATTGTAGATAGAAACGGCTTTATTTCTTCCTTTTATAAAATACCTTCTTGGCTGATGGAACCAAAACCGCATGGCTTCTGCAAAGCCACTAATGCTGCATATAAATGCCAAACTCAACTCAAAATTTTCAATGTCATGATTTAAGAAAAAGGCATTACGATAAAAAAGTCCTTCAATAATGATTAAAAAGCATTGCACCAGCACGAAGAGGAAATACAACCCAATGGAGTATCCAAAGAAAATAAACAGCCCTGCAATGAGCTTTGATTTTGGGATATGCAATTGAGCTTTTGGTTTCATGGAAAAGTTGCAAATAATATGCGTTTATAAACATATTTCATTTTTTCATTGGCAAATAATAAAGAGCTGTTAAAAGGCTGTATTAATTCGACAACTTTAACCGTTTTTATATGGTGAGAATATCTACTTTTCTCACGGAATTAATACACATCCAAAACTACTGCTATGTACCTGTTATTGAAAAGATCAGTTCTATTTGTACTTTTAATTACGCTACTGTCATGTGGAGGTTCTTCTACACAAACCCCGCCTAAAATAGACCATGCTATTACCGAGTATGTTTCAGCATTTACGGCTGGGGTCGTTTCTTCTGAAGCTCAGATAAGAGTCATCTTTAATCGCAATGTATTATCGGCCAAACCGGGCGAGGAAGCAGATGCAGATTTGTTTGATTTTAGTCCAAACATAAAAGGTACGGCAAAGTGGGTGGATGCCAGAACCTTGGAGTTCTCACCAGAGAAGCCTTTAAAAAGTGGAGCATTATATGAAGGGGTTTTAGCTCTGGATGAGCTTTTTGATGACGTACCTGATGCATTGGAAGAACTGCCATTGCATTTTCAAGTAATTACCCAGGGTGCTCATATTTTGAGCTCTAGAACCCAATCGTATAATACAACCAAACTAAAGTGGAACAAGATCTCAGGGACACTTTCATTAAATGATGTTGGCTCAATACAGGATGTAGAAAAAATCTTGGAAGCTGAGCAAGATGGCCGTGTACTGAACGTTAATTGGCAGCAAAACGATTCACGTAAGAGCTACACGTTTACTATTGATTCGGTGATCAGAGAAGACGAAGCAAGTCTCGTAGAACTAGAGTGGAAGACCAAATGGTTGGTAGATAAAGACAAATACAAATCCATTGAAATTCCAGCATTGGGAGATTTTAAAGTGATGGATATTTCTACAGTGAGCCAACCTAATCAGCAGGTGGTGATCACCTTTTCAGATCCAATAAGAACAAGCCAGAATTTAAAAGGATTGGTAACCGTAACAGGTGCTTATCGTGAAAAGTATGAAGTGAACGAAAACCAAATTATTGTTTCCTTCCGCAATCGATTAACGGGAGAACAAAAGGTCACAGTATTTCCTGGAATCATGAACACGATGGGGTATAAGTTCAAAGAGACTTATCCTATGATGGTCACTTTTGATGAACACAATCCACAAATTCAATTCGTAAACAAGGGCGAGATACTTCCTGGAGGAGATGAGAAGATCATTCCGTTTAAGGCGGTAAACCTAAAGGCTGTAGATGTTACTGTTTACCGTGTTTACGAAGAGAATGTGTTTCAATTTTTGCAAGTAAACCGAACGCTAAATGGAAACCGAGAACTGAAAAGAGTAGCACGTCCTGTGGCTCGAAAAGTGGTAGAACTTTACGAACAAGAGGGAACAGATTTGCACAATTGGAACACTTTTGCTTTAGACCTTTCCGATTTAATCGAAGAAGAGGCAGGGGCCATTTATCGCGTGCAAATTGGTTTCAGAAAGGAATATGCCCTCATGGGTTGTTTAGATAATACGGAAAACCTTCAGGTGACGGCTGAGGATACAGAAAAGTTTCCGTTCGAAGAAAACTTTGATACCCCTTTTGAGAATGATTATTACTACTGGTGGGGTTATGCTATTGAAGGTTATAGCTATCGCGAAAGAGACAACCCTTGTCATGCTTCCTATTACAACCCAGAACGTTTTGTGCATCAAAACATTTTAGCGAGTAACCTGGCGATAACTGTAAAAGGGAGCAAGAGTAATAATTTCTTGGCGCTGGTAACCAATATCAATTCTGGTAAACCCGTAAGTGGTGCAACCGTGAACTTTTATAATTACCAAAAGCAAGTGGTTGCCAAGGGAACAACGAATGGAGATGGAGTTTTAGAAATAACCACTTCGTCACAACCCTTTATGGCCATAGCTGAAAATGGACAAAACAAAGCCTACAAAAGACTTGCAGACAATACGGCTTTATCTCTTTCCAATTTTGAAACGGATGGCAATGATGTTTCGCATGGGGTAAACGGAATGATCTATACAGAGAGAGGTGTTTGGCGTCCGGGCGATTCTGTTTATCTGAATTTCATTTTGCAAAACAAAGATGAAATCATCCCAGAGGGCCACCCTATCATTTTTGAATTGAGAGACCCCAGTGGTAATTTAGTAGAGCGCAGTGTAAAGCGCGTTAATGAGAACAATCTATATCCTTTCTGGACTGCTACACAGCCTGAATATGAGACCGGGAATTACAGTGCTAAGGTAAAAGTAGGAGGAGCAAGCTTCTATAAACGCATAAAAATTGAAACCGTTAAACCCAACCGTTTACGCATTGCTTTAGACTTTGATGAGAAGGTGCTGAGCAGCAGAAATTCAGCTACGCTTCATACAGAATGGTTAACGGGTGCTACGGCTAGAAATTTGAAGGCTGAAGTAGAAACGAAGATGCGCATCCGTAAAGAGCCTTTTGAAAGCTTTAAATCATTTACATTCAGCGATCCAACGCGCTCTTTCTATTCTTATGATAAGAAGGTTTTCTCGGGTGTTGTTGACCAGTTTGGCGATGCTTCTTTTGAAGTGAAGTTGTCTAGTTACAGAAATGCACCTGGCATGCTGGAATCAGTTTTCTACACTACTGTTTATGAGCAAGGTGGAGACTTTAGTACAGATATGTACAAAGTTCCGTTTGCTCCTTTTACCCATTTTGTAGGGTTGAAAGTTCCTAAACCTGATGGCTATTATCATGAAACGGATGGCCCTATTCAGTTCGAATTGGCTAGTGTTACCAAAGATGGCGTGCCTACGAGTAGAAACCTTGAAGTAAACGTTTACAAAATCGATTGGAGCTGGTGGTGGGGAAGCTCAAACCGAAATTTGGCGAACTACATCAACAGTGAGTACAAAGAAGTTATTCATCAAGAAAAGATTAAGACACAAGGTGGTAAAGGCTCTTTTAGTTTCCAGGTAAATTACCCAGAATACGGACGCTATTTGGTGCGTGTGTGCGATCCCGCATCAGGACACTGCACTGGAGAAGTGGTTTATGTGGATTGGCCGTATACGCGAAGCAAAGAGGGAAGAGTGATGCCTGGTGCGGCAACAATGCTTCTTTTTTCTTCCGATAAAGAAAAATACAATGTGGGCGAAGAAGTGAAGTTGACCATCCCCACAGGAGAATCTGGAAATCTCTTTGTTTCAATAGAGTCGGGCTCTGAAGTGTTAAGTCATCAATGGGTGGAAGCCTCACAAGGAAAAACCGAGGTAACGTTTGAAACCACGGAAGATATGGCACCCAATGTGTATGTTTTTGTGAGCTACATCCAGCCGCATGAAAAGACGGCCAATGATTTACCTCTAAGAATGTACGGTGTTCTTCCTATAGCCGTAGAAAATCAAAATGCTCGTTTAGAGCCTGAGGTTAAAATGCCTAAATTCTTAGAACCAGAAGCGAGTTTTGAGATAGAGGTTAAGGAGAAATCAGGTAAACCGATGACCTATACCATTGCTGTGGTAGACGAAGGTTTGATCAATCTTACTCGATTCAAGACACCAGACCCCTATAAGCACTTTTTTGCAAAACAAGCTTTGGGCGTTAGAACCTGGGATATGTTCGATGAAGTAATTGGTGCTTATGGTGGGAAAATTGAGCAAATGTTTGCTATCGGTGGTGATGATGAATTAAGCGAAGAAGGCAAGAAGTCTAAACGCTTTAAACCTGTAGTGCGCTTTATTGGCCCATTCAATATGAAAAAGGGAGATACCCATGTGCATGAAATAAAAATGCCCAACTACATCGGTTCGGTAAGAACTATGGTAGTAGCAGCGAATGCAAATGCATATGGCTCCACAGAAGTAAATACACCTGTAAAAAACCCTTTAATGATTTATGGAACACTTCCACGTGTGGTCGGTCCAGGAGAAACATTGAAGCTGCCTGTACAGGTGTTTGCG
>JAOARK010000562.1 GCA_025210575.1 Schleiferiaceae bacterium | reverse complement strand
TTCTCGTTCCAGGAGATAACCAGTAAGCATAATCTTTCCAGCTACCACCTTTGTAAACTCTTACGTTGTTACCAACCATAGTTGTTCTACCGTAATCGTACATCGCAGCCTGACCTTCAGGAACTTCAGAATCATAGTAAATACTAGACTCAACATCACCATCTTGCCAGTCTCTGTAAGAAGATTTCTGGTAATTTCTACGATTCAAGTTTTCTTCTTCAGTAACTGGTCTTGAAGGTAATTGACCAGGAAGACCAACTACATTACTATCGCTGTCAAACTGAATTTCTTGTAATACTTCCAATGAACCAATTCCTTCGTAATCGTCATCAAAAGTCTCAAAGTCGTTTCCACGGAAAGGGCTGTTGTCTGTAACATCTTGAGGAGTTAACGGACGATAGATATCCAATACCCACTCAGCCACGTTGCCAGCCATGTCATAAAGACCAAAATTGTTTGGAGGGTAGAAGCGAACTTGCATTGTTTTGTATGCTTCGTCATTCAACCATCCTGAGGTACCCATCATATCTCCGTTACCTCTTTTATAGTTTGCAAGAATTTCACCACGAGAACCTTTAGCTCCACTTCTCATAGCGGTACCATTCCAAGAATACTTGTTCTTGTCTGTAGTTCTGTCGTAAATTCTCGCTCCTTGATCCGCGTAAGCAGCAAATTCCCATTCTGCCTCGGTCGGTAGTCTATACTTAGGAAGTAAGATACCATCTCTAATTTGAACTGGTCTACCTTCCTTACCGTAAGGAGAATTAGGGTTATAATCCTTTTTACCTTTTTTATTCTGAAGTTGATAATCTTCGTTTTTGTATAGATAAACTTCTGTATTGAAGTTCTCTGCATCTTGTTGATCTGGGTTTACATTAAATACGCCTTCTTCAACAAGAATTTGTTCGTTTACACGGTCTGTTCTCCAAGAACAGTAACGCATGGCTTGTAGCCAGTTAACACCAACAACAGGGTAATAGTTGTAAGCTGGGTGACGTAGATAGTTTTCTACATAAACCTCATTGTAAGCTAACTTATCTCTCCATACCAATGTATCCGGTAATGCAGTGTTATAAATCTCTGGATAGTAATCACGATCGTAAACGCGATCTAACCAGTATAGATATTCGTTGTAGTCTGTATTAGTAACTTCAGTTTCGTCCATGTAGAAAGAAGCAACAGATACTCTACGAGGTACGTTGTTCCAATCTTTAATAACGTCTTCTTCAACACGACCCATTACGAAAGTACCCCCTTCAATAAACACTAAACCAGGACCAGTTTTCTGACCTTTGTATTTCGTGTTTACAAAGAAACCTCCATTTTTCTTGTCGTTAATTTCCCATCCAGTTGTGCTTGATTTCTCAGAGCAAGATGTTAGGGCCAATCCAGCTATTACTAGCGATGATAAAATTGTGGCTCTTTTCATATTAAAAACTGTCATGTATTTCTTTGTTAAAATTTAGGACACTTCATCGGTTTGATTCCCTTCTTCTTCTTTATACAAGGAAATTTATACGAGAAAGTTATCTCATGTGCTCCTCCTGTAACGTTGGTAAAAGCAGAAATAGTATAATCATAGCTATATCCAATGGTGTAAGGAGACTTTTCTGGTGCCAAACCTAAGATGATAATTACTGCATCTGGGTTATTGGCTTCAGTTCCTAAAGATGTTCTCAACGCAAGACCACCAGTTATAGGACCGCGGTTAAATGATAATCCACTTGTTAATTGGCTAAATGGCCCTTGGTTTTGATAAACCGCATGGATAATCAATAAATTGTCTGTACTGTTATATAATCTTCGTCTACCAAGTTGAAGCGTCAATCCTGCGTGTGCAGTAAACTTTAGTGGTAATTTATTATTCGATAAAAAAGCTTCGTTAGGCTGCGTTAAGTGATGAGCTGCTGCCCCGATATAAAATTTCTCCGTATAACCAATCATACCAAAAGACAGATCTAAATGCTGATTCGTGGTATTTTCTGGTGGTATCTCATTAGTTGGCTTAACAAACCCATAGAACTGATCAATCATATCTGGGAATGTTAAATTATACCAATCTAATTGACGTTGTCTAAATGTTGCTTGAAATCCAGATAGTAAAGTGAATTTACGGTTTACAGTAAGATGGTATGAATATAAAGCACTTACTTCTGTCAAACTTAAGTTTCCTTGAGCTGCTTCGTCTCTCATAGCCATAACCCCTAAACCACCGTTAATACCTTCAACGTAGCCATCGAAAGATGCTGAAAAGGTATTATAAACACCTAATTGAGGGTACTGATTTCGGTAATTTAAGTGAACCGTTGGACACTTATCTACACCGGCAAATGCAGGGTTTAGGTATAATGGGTTAGCGTAATACTGCGAGAAATGGGGGTCTTGCGCCCTCATTTGGAATGCTTGAAAAACAATTATGAAACCTAAGAAATATTTAAAGTTTCTTTTCATCTAAGCCAGTGTTTTAAGACCACAATTATACAAAAATTGTAATAGGATAAAATTTGTTTTAAGTAATATGAAGTTATGGTTATTAAACGATTATTTAACAGGTTTAATATTTTCTAGAAAAAAAATGAATCGTAAAATATTAAACTTGCGCCTCCGTTAAATGGATTCAAAATTAGCTCGTATGAAGAATGTATTCTTCGTGTTTATGTTGGTTGCGTTTGCTTCCAGCGCCCAAAAAATTGAAATTAATCTGAATTGGACTGATCCCTATACATATAATATAGGAGAAGAGAAGTTTACGAACCCTCATTTTGATGAGGCCCAATACCGCAGTCCACTAAATAAAATACCCTATTTCATTGGTAAGCAAATCATCAGTTCTTATAATGTTTCTGAAGTTAGTTTGGTAAATGTATCAACCGCTGGGCTTTCTTCAAGGGAGCAATCTTTGTTAAATGAGCAAGCAGTTTCAAACGAGTTTGAATTAGACTATAGTGTAACTGGGTTGAATGGCCGAAATTATTTGGCCTTTGGAATTCAAACGATCAGAAAGAATCCGAATACGGGTGCCTATGAAAAATTAGTTTCAGCTGAAGTTGTATTCACATATACGGCTGTCGAGTCTTCAAACAAGACTTCAACATTTGGGCAAAGTAGTGTTTTGGCAAATGGTTCTTGGTATCGTGTAGCGGTAAGAAATGATGGTATTTATAAAATTACTCCATCTTTCTTGCAAGAAGCAGGGATGGGTAGTAATGTGAGTATTGCCTCTTTAGCGGTGTTTGGTAACGGTATGGGAGAGTTACCCGAACGCAATGATGATTTTAGATTTGATGATTTACAAGAGAATGGTACATACGTAGTCGACCAGAATCAAGATGGGATTTTTAACGGTTCTGATTATTTATTGTTTTATGGGCGTTCTCCTAAAAGGTGGGTTTATGATGCCGATGGAGACGTTTACAATCATAGAAATAACCATTACACCGACCTAAACTATTATTTTATAACTACGGATCAAGGCACTGGTAAACGAGTAGGCCTGGTTAATTACAATCCAACCAATGCAACACATCAAGTGAACGACTTTGATGATCACAGATTTGTAGAAGAAGATAAAGTGAATCTTATAGGAACTGGAAGAAGATGGTTTGGTGATTCATATGACTTTGATCTATCACACAACTACGTATTCACCATTCCAAATATTAATACAACAGAAAAGGTTAAGATCAAAACACTTGCTGTAGCAAGATCGGCTAGAGCCGGAACTACAATGCGAGTTGAAAACAATGGTGTGCCTAATACATTATTAACATTTGGTTCAGTTGGATCAGGTGGAGCATATGTTTCTGAAAGAGCCGAAAGGAGTGACTTCTTTTCGGCAAATAGCAATTTAGCACTTACGGTTACTTATAATAATAATATAAACCCATCCGCTGTAGCCTGGTTAGACTACATTGAAATTGTTGCACGAAGAAACTTGGTGTATATCGGAGGAGCATTGCAATTTCGAGATGCAAGAACACTTGGCGCAACTCACATTGCCCAGTACAACTTATCGGGTGCCAATGGCAATTTAATGGTGTGGGATGTTACGAACCACGTAAGTCCCAGATCGGTGAATCTGACCGTTCAAGGAGGTAATGCCAACTTCAAGGCTCCAGCGGATACGTTAAGAGAATTTATAGCTTTATCCGGTTCAGGGTTTAATGAACCAACTAAAGTGGGAAAGGTGAATAATCAAAACCTTCATGCGCTTACTGGAGTAGATTTGGTTATAGTTGCCCATTCTTCGTTTATTAGTGAAGCGGAACGTTTAGCAAATTTTCACAGAAATGGAGATAACTATAATGTGGTGGTTGTAGACAATCAAACTGTTTTCAATGAGTTTAGCAGTGGTGCTCAAGATGTAACGGCTATAAAAGATTTTATGCGATGTCTTTATACAAATGCACCAACTCAAGAAGATAAGCCTACCTATTTGTTGTTATTTGGTGATGCGAGTTATGACTACAAGAAAAGAATAGATCCAGATCATAATCTAGTACCAATTTACGAGTCTACTGCTTCTTTTAGTTTTTACGATAGTTATGCAACCGATGATTATTTCGGTTACCTAGATCCGGGAGAAGGAAAGAACATGTATATAGAATCTTTGGATTTAAGCATTGGAAGGCTTCCCGTAAAAAATGTGAATGAAGCAAGATCTGCAGTTGATAAGATCATTCATTATCAAGGTTCGGCAGAGACCATGAACGGATGGAGAAATAATATTCTGTTTGTAACAGATGATGTAGACCTGGAGTGGGAAAGAATTCTAACAACAAGCCCTGAAGCGAAATCCAGACAAATGGAGGTGAAATATCCAGCCTTCAATTATCAAAAGATTTATTCTGATGCTTACATTCAACAATCATCAGCTGGAAGCCAGAGATATCCAGAAGCAAGACAAGAGTTATTTAGAAAAGTGAATGCTGGAAACTTAATGACTGTTTATGTTGGGCACGGAGGTGAAGTAGGTTGGGCAACTGAGCGAATCTTACAACTGGAAGACATAAATGGATGGGACAACATGGATAACATGCCAGTGTTTGTTACCATTACTTGTGAGTTTTCTAGACTGGATGATCCTAAAAGAGTATCAGCGGGGGAACAGCTTTTTAATAACAGAAAAGGTGGTGGAATTTCTCTTTTCTCCACTACACGTGTTGTAAATGCTCCTGCCGCTTTGGCGATCAACAACATTTTTATGGATACTGTTTTTGGAAAGGTAGATGGGGAGTATCAAAAAATGGGAGATATTATTCGCCATACTAAGAATGAAACTTCAGGTGATGTGAGACTAAAATTCTCATTGTTGGGAGATCCGGCCTTAAAAATGGCCATTCCCGAATATCAGGTTGTGAATACTCATCTTAATGGTCAACCTATGGGGTTGAACAACGATACTATTAAAGCCTTGGGTAAAGTGAAAATGAAAGGTGAGGTAAGAGATCTTGCAGGAAACAAACTCACCAATTTTAATGGATTAGTTTATCCAGAGATTTTTGACAAAAAAGTAGATAAACAAACTTTGGTCAATGATGGTAAGGGTGCTCCAGTAGATTTTCAGCAATATGAGAATACCATTTATCGAGGTACGGCAAGTGTCTCAGGTGGGGATTTTGAATATGAATTTATTGTTCCCTTAGATATCTCCTATAATGTAGATAAAGGAAAGATAAACTACTACAGTAATAATGATGATTCAGATGCACATGGTAGCTATACTGATGTTTTAGTTGGGGGGTTGAATGTGTCTGCAGGAATAGACAAGATTGGTCCTGATATTGAATTGTTTATCAATGACCGCTCTTTTGTGAGTGGTGGAATTACAGATGCCAACCCTGTAATCTATGCAGAACTGTTTGATTCATCAGGAATCAATACCGTAGGAAATGGGATTGGACACGATATTATAGCTGTATTAGATGACAACACCAACAATACATTTGTATTGAATGATTATTACGAAGCGGATTTAAATAGTTATCAATCCGGGAAGATTCAATATCCATTAAGCGGATTAGAACCTGGTGAACATAAGATCTTATTTAGGGTTTGGGACGTTTACAACAATCCATCTGAAATGGAGATAAGATTTATCGTTTCAGAGTCTAATAATTTGCAATTAAGTAGGGTTTTGAATTGGCCAAATCCATTCACAACCTATACAGAATTTCAGTTTGAGCATAATCGCGCAAGCGAACCTTTAGATGTTCAAGTTCAGATTTTCTCAGTGTCAGGACAAATAGTAAAGACAATAAATCAAAGAATTCAATCAACTGGAAATCGTGTTTCTGGAATATCATGGGATGGAAGAGATGAATATGGGGATAGAATAGGCAAGGGAGTCTATGTGTATAAACTCAAAGTTCGCTCTGGTTTTGACAATGCATATTCAGAAAAAATTGAAAAGTTGGTGATTCTGAGATAACACAAAACCTTTAAACTTAAAAATTATATTTGCTCGCTTATATTATGACGATTAGAATGAAGTTAAGAAGTATTATCATTGGAAGTTTAGTGGCTTTCTTTGTGAATCAATCAATGGCGCAAAATGCTTTTGGAGATTATAATGTTGTAACGACTGCAGTGCCATTTTTGATGATTTCACCAGACGCACGTGCTGGTGGTATGGGAGATGTTGGTGCAGCTTCTTCATCAGATGCAAACAATATACATTGGAATGCTGGTAAAATGGCCTTTTTGGGTAAAGACCAATCATACTTGTCTTTATCGTATACACCTTGGTTAAATAGATTAGTACCAGATATAAACCTTGCTTACCTAACCTACCAAAAGGCCATAAATGATAAGAGTGCTTTTGGTATGTCTTTAAAGTATTTCTCTTTAGGCGATATCAATTTTACAGATAACGATGGTAATTCTCAGGGAACATTTAATCCTAATGAATTTGCTATTGATGGAGCATACTCGTTAAAGCTTTCAGAAAGATGGGGTGCAGGTATAGCATTGCGTTACATTTATTCTAACCTTACTCAAGGACAAAGTGTTCCTGGTTTGCAAACAAAGCCTGGTCAGGCATTTGGAGCGGATATAGGTTTCTATTATAAAAGCAGAAGACAAAATTTGAAGAATGGCCAAAAAGGATATTGGTCTTTTGGTACCGCAATTACCAATATGGGTTCAAAGATTTCTTACTCTGAGTCAGGGCAAGAGAATTTTATTCCAACGAACCTGAGAATTGGAGGTCGCTATGATTTGGAGATAGATGAATACAACCGCGTAGGTTTTATGTTGGATATCAACAAGCTTTTAGTTCCTACACCACCAGAGTATTACAAGACAGACAACGGAAGAGATTCTACAGATGCAGATGGCAACAAAGTAATCAAAGCGGGTAAAGACGACAATGTGAGCCCTATTCAGGGGATGGTACAGGCATTAGATCCAAATGCAAAGCCAAACGGAATGTCTGAATTGATTGACGAAATTGTTTGGAATGTAGGTATAGAATATTGGTACAGCGATATTTTTGCGGTACGCGGTGGTTACCAACACGAGCATGAAAGTAAAGGAAATAGAAAATATTTTACATTAGGTATCGGACTTAAGTACAATGTATTTGGTCTAGACTTTTCATATTTAATTCCAGCCAACCAATCTGTTAGATCTCCTTTAGAAAATACACTTCGCTTTACTTTGTATTTTGACTTTGGAGCTTTGGCTACTGGAGAAGAATAATAAGAATATGATTCATAAAAAGGAGACGTTCGAATATATCGTTCATGATAGCATCGAGTCTGTTTCTGAAGAGCATAAAGAATTAATTGCAAAAGCAGTTGAAAATAGGGAGCAGGCATACGCTCCCTATTCTGGTTTTTATGTGGGTTCATCTGTTCTTTTAGCAAACGGAGAGATTGTTACAGGGAGTAATCAAGAAAATGCTGCTTACCCGTCTGGTCTTTGTGCAGAACGAGTGGCACTTTTTTCAGCAGGTGCAACCTATCCAAATGAAATTATTAAAGCATTGGTAGTTACCTGTAGAAATACCAAAAAATTAACTGACCAGCCATTTTCTTCTTGTGGAGCTTGCCGGCAGGTGATGCTTGAGTATGAATTAAAGCAAGATGAAGATATTATTGTGTATTACCTGGGAGAACAAGGGCCTATAATTCAGGTAAATGCGGTTAAAGATCTAATGCCGCTGCACTTTCCACCCGATGCACTTTAAGAAGCGTTTTTAAAGCCCAAAAACATTTAAATTTGCGGCTCAATTTTTTAGAGAATTATGCCTAGAAAGAAGATAACAAAGGCCACTTATTTAAAGTGGTACGAAGACATGCTCTTCTGGAGAAAGTTTGAAGACATGTGTGCGGCACTTTACATCCAGCAAAAGATTAGAGGTTTCCTTCACCTATACAATGGGCAGGAAGCTGTTTTGGCGGGTGCGCTTCATGCAATGGAGAAAGGAGATAAAATGATTACGGCATACCGTAACCATGTGCAGCCTATAGGTATGGGTGTAGATCCACGAAAAGTAATGGCCGAATTGATGGGACGTAAAGATGGAACATCTAGAGGTAAAGGTGGTTCTATGCATATCTTTAGTAAAGAACACAACTTTTACGGTGGTCATGGTATTGTTGGTGGTCAAATTCCTTTAGGTGCTGGTATCGCTTTTGCGGATAAGTATCAGGGCAAGAAGCATGTTACTCTTTGTTACATGGGTGATGGTGCTGTTCGACAAGGAGCATTTCACGAAACAATGAACTTGGCAATGTTGTGGAATATTCCTGTTGTGTTTGTTGTAGAGAATAATGGTTATGCCATGGGAACTTCTGTGGAGAGAACAGCTAACCATACAGATATTTACAAACTTGGTTTAGGTTATGAAATGCCTTGTAAACCTGTGGAAGGAATGAACCCCGTAAACGTTTATGATGCTATGCAAGAAGCTATAGATCGTGCACGTAATGGTGAAGGTCCTACACTACTAGAAATTAGAACGTATAGATTTAAAGGTCACTCTATGAGTGACGCTCAAAAATATAGAACTAAAGATGAGGTGGCGGAGTATCAGAAGATAGATCCAATTACTCAGGTTCTAGATGTAATTAAGAGCAAGAAGTACGCTTCTGATAAGGCTATTGAAGAAATTAATCAGAAAGTAAAAGATTTGGTGGCCGAATGTGTTGAATTCGGTAACAACTCTCCTTTCCCAGATCAAGAAGAACTTTGGCAAGGAGTATACAGTCAAGAAGATTATCCATTTATTAAGGAATAAAAAAACTCAGCAATTATGGCGATAGTTGTAAATATGCCTCGTTTGAGCGATACCATGGAAGAAGGTGTTGTTGCAAAATGGCACAAGAGCGTAGGAGATCAGGTTAATGAGGGAGACTTGTTAGCAGAGATTGAAACGGATAAAGCTACAATGGAATTTGAAGCTATGCCTGGTCAAGAGGGCGAGTTGCTTTACATTGGTGTAGAAGAAGGGGGTACCTCTCCTGTGGATGCGGTGCTTTGCATTTTAGGTGCTAAAGGTGAAGATATTGAGGCGTTAAAAACAGCTGCACCTTCAGCTGAGGCTCCAGTAACAAAAGAAGAACCTAAAGCTGAAGAAGCTCAAGCTCCTGTAAAAGATGAGTCAAAATCAACGCCAGCACCAGCCGCTGCTCCAGTTGCTGCTGCGGTAACAACTGCATCAAGTGCAAACGGAAGAGTGGTGGCTTCTCCGTTAGCCAAGAAATTGGCTCAAGAAAAAGGAATTGATATCGCATTGGTAAATGGTTCTGGTGAAGGTGGTCGAGTAGTGAAGCGAGATATAGATAATTATGTTCCTTCTGCTGCACCAACTGCTTCTGTAGCTATGGCCGATAATACTTACGAAGAAGTAGCCGTTTCGCAAATGCGTAAAACTATCGCTCGTAGATTGTCAGATTCTAAATTCTCCGCGCCTCATTTCTATTTAACAATGGAAATAGATATGGATAACGCTATCAAAGCGCGCAAGCAAATGAATGCAGGCGGAGATGTGAGAATTTCATTCAATGATCTTGTTGTAAAAGCAGCTGCTTTGGCATTAAGACAACATAAAGCGGTAAATGCAGGTTGGTATGGAGATACAATAAGGTATTACAATTATATCAATGTAGGTATTGCCGTGGCAGTAGACGAAGGTCTATTGGTACCAGTTGTTCGAAATACAGATTTCCAATCACTCTCTCAAATCTCAACCGAGGTTAGGAGATTGGCGGGTATGGCAAAAGATAAAAAGTTGCAACCATCTGATTGGGAAGGAAACACATTTACCATTTCTAATTTAGGAATGTTTGGTATTGATG
>JAOARK010000561.1 GCA_025210575.1 Schleiferiaceae bacterium | reverse complement strand
GGGTATTTGAATTATTCCAAGAAACACATCAATAAAGTACGGTTTCACTGGAAGCTAATGAGAATTCTTGTTGATATTCTTTGGTACCCTAAAGATGGTTGGGAACATTGTCATGATGCATATCATTCAGACGTTGGGGATAAACATAGGGCGCCAAATAAAATAGCCATGGTTATTCTTTTTATACTCTTTACCCAACCTGTTAGTATAATTGTTTTCATTTTTCAGGGTATTGGATTCATTATGAGAGGGTTCAGTGTACCTAATAAAATAATTACACATACGAACATCACACTAAAAAGTTTTCAAAAATTAGGTACAATCAATGAGAGTTTATTAACTCAAATTGATGAACATGAGTGGGACTTAGACATCAATCAGAAAAAAGAGATCTGGAAGCGGTTAAAACAGCGAAAATTAGAATTGGAAAAAATTTAAGAACACCTAAAAGATCAAAAATGGGTTAATGTTTAGAAATAAAAAAAGCCCCGAACTTTCGTTCGGGGCTTTTTGTGCGGAGAGAGAGGGATTCGAACCCCCGGACCTGTTACAGTCAATGGTTTTCAAGACCACCGCATTCGACCACTCTGCCATCTCTCCAAATGCGTTATCTATTTCCCGTAAAGGGGCGACAAAAGTAAAAAACTATTCTATTCTACAAACCCTTATCTTTAGCAAATCGTAATTTATTTGAGCAATTATTATACTAAAACATTTAAGCAGATGAGGATCAGGCTTTTGGCATTTTTTACAATTTTCACTTTTTTTTCGTTCGCCAAAGAAATTAACCTTGTATTGAGCTACAATACGTTCTATTCAGAAAAAGGATATACCTATTTCGAATTGTATTATTTGCTTGATCCTACTTCCTTAACACTAATTCAAGAAGATGGTTTACTTAAAGGTGGTGCCGAGATTACGGTAACCTTTAGTCAAGGAGATCAAATCATCAATTACGACAAGTTGCTCATCGGGGTTGCTCAGGATTCTAGTGCTTTAGGGCAAGGCATCTTACAACAATCCCGTTTAAGATTAGACACAGGAGCTTACGACTTCAAGTTAATTGTAAAAGACATCAACGATCCTCAAATGAAACCCATTGAATTGGGCCAAAAAATGAGAGTTGATTTCGATTTCGATTCTCCTCATTTCTCTGCACCGATGTTCTTGAATGAGTACAAAAAAACCGAAGAGTTGAATGAATTTAGCCGCAACGGTTATGATCTCTATCCATATATAACGTTAGGAACACCTTATTTTCATGAAGGCTACACCAAGCTCTCTTTCTACACTGAACTTTACAATGTAAATAAAGAGCTGGATGCGGAAGAACCTTTCTTGGTAAGTTACTATATGCGTAACGAAAATGAAGGCGAAAAGATTAACAAATACTCAGGTTACGAAAAGCAAAGTAGTAAATCTGTAATTCCCATGTTGAAGTCTTTTAATATTGAAAAATTAGAATCGGGTAACTACAGTTTCATTTTAGAAGCACGGGATAAAGAAAACAATATTATTGCTAAAGATTCTACCTTCTTCTACCGTTTCAACCCAACCAATTTGTCTTTCGACATGGATGATCTTTCTACTGTCGATATCACTGGAACCTGGGTTGAAAAATTAAACAACTTCGACACGTTGTATCGCTATCTCGACTGTTTGTACCCTATCTCAACACAGGTTGAAAGGAGGTTTACTGAAAATCAACTTAGAGGTGGTGACATAGAAAACATGAAGCGTTATTTCCTAGCGTTTTGGAAAAACAAAAATCCTTCTAAACCTAAAGATGCTTGGGAGGATTATTATAACGTGGTTCAGAAAATTGACAAGAAGTACAGAACCTCAATTATGCCTGGATACAAGACATCAAGAGGACGAGTTTACCTTCAATATGGGGAGCCTTACTTGGTAGAGTCTAGTGTGGCCGAACCTCGAACATACCCCTACGAAATTTGGCAATACCAAGTATTAGAATCGCCTAGCACCAATTACCAGGTTAACAAAATCTTTGTCTTTATCAACTACATGGTGGGTAGCAACGATTTTGAGTTAGCACATAGTGATGCCGTAGGTGAGATTTATGACCCACGATGGAAATTGCGTTTGCAGAAAAGAGATTATGCGCCTACCTCTGTAGATCAAGATAACAGTAGCTGGGGTGTAGATCGTTCTGGATCGAAATATGACAACAACATTATTCTTGGAGGGCAAACCAATTCACAACGAGATTTTATGGGAGGTGGTGGCAATTAACAATTGCTTGTCTTTTCCTTTTCAGGATAATCTTTTATTTGCACCCACTAAATAGAAAACGTTGAAGGAAGTTGCTGTGGCCGTTCTGAATTGGAACGGAAAAAAACTCTTAGAACAATTTTTACCCTCTGTTACCCAATACAGCACAGAAGCTGATGTATATGTTATTGACAATGCATCAAGCGATGATAGTCTTGCATTTGTCCGTAGTCAACATCCTGAAGTAAAGATCATTGAAACAGGTGATAATTTGGGTTATGCCGGAGGGTACAATTTTGCGCTTCAGAAAATTGAAAATCCTTTTGTTGTTCTCTTGAATTCTGATATTGAGGTCACACAAAATTGGCTTCAGGCTCCTCTTCAACAACTAAAGAACAATCCAAAACTTGGGGCCTGTCAACCAAAGATCAAGGATTATAAGAATCAGAACCTCTTTGAATATGCGGGAGCCTCAGGAGGATTTATAGACTTTTTAGGATACCCCTTCTGCAGAGGAAGAGTCTTCTTTGATCTAGAAGAAGATCAAGGTCAATACAACGGTGACATTGAAATCTTTTGGGCCTCTGGAGCATGTATGTTCGTGAACAGAGAAGCGTTTTGGGAAGTTGGTGGTCTAGACGAAGCTTTTTTCGCACATATGGAAGAGATCGACCTTTGCTGGCGAATGAAAAACAAGGGTTACTCCATTGAGGTTGTACCCGATTCTGTGGTTTATCACGTTGGAGGTGGAACCTTGGATAGCCAATCTCCAAATAAAACTTTCTTGAATTTCAGAAACAGTATTTACCTTTTATTTAAGAACCTTCCGGGCAAAATGCTATTTCCCATTCTTTTCGCTCGTCTTGTATTGGATGGTGCAGCTGGAGTGAAATTTATACTGGAATTTAAATTCAAACATGCCCTAGCCATCGTTAGAGCGCATTTTGCATTTTATGGCAATTTTGCACGGCTAAGCAAACAACGCAGAAATCTTCATACACCAACCGATATCGAACTCAACGGAATTTACCAAAAGCCAATCGTTGTTGAACATTTCTTAGGTGGGATAAAAAAGTTCTCTGATCTAAAAGGAAAGTTTTCTTAAGCCAAAAAAGCTTGAACTGCTAGTCGATAGGAATTTAGCCCAAACCCGCTAATCGTTCCTTTGCATTCAGCACCAATAAGGGAAACATGTCTAAATTCTTCACGAGCAAACACATTTGAAATGTGTACTTCAATCACTGGAATATCTATTGCCGCAATAGCATCTCTTAGCGCAACAGAAGTATGCGTATAAGCGGCAGCATTAAGAACAATGCCCTGAGCCTTCGTTTGCTGTAAAATATTCACCAATTCTCCTTCTACGTTACTTTGAAAATATTCAAAGTGCACCTCGTCAAACTCAGCATTCAAATCTTCTAAATAAGATTCAAACGAGCGATTGCCATAAATTGACTTCTCTCTTTTACCTAGAAGATTAAGATTGGGACCGTTTACTATTAAAAGTTTCATACTGCTAATATAATTGTGAATTTCAAGCAATATTGATGGTCTAAGATTATCTTCGTTTGCATATGAATTGGAGTTCAAGTATCTCAAGTTTTAAGCACTACCTCAAATTGGAAAGAGGCATGGCAGATAACACCATTTTAGCTTATCAAAGAGATATCACAAAGCTTTCAAGTTGGTCAGAATCAAATGATCTATCGCCAACACAAATAACCTACGGTCATCTTCAAGAATTCATCGCCCAATTGTACGATCTGGGTTTGGCTCCAAGAAGCCAAGGCAGATTGATCTCCTCTATAAAGACCTATTATAAGTTTCTAATCTTAGAAGATGAATTGATCGATAGTCCCGCAGAATTGCTAGAAACACCTAAACTAGGGCGCAAATTACCTGATGTTCTAAATAAAGATGAGCTTGAAAAAATTATAAGCGCTATTGACCTCAGCAAAGAAGGAGGAGAACGAAATAGAGCAATCATAGAAACATTATATGGTTGTGGTCTTAGAGTTTCAGAATTGATCAATCTTAGGCTTTCAGATCTTCATTTTGAACATGACTTAATTCAAGTGGTTGGTAAAGGCAACAAAGAAAGACTTGTACCCATTAACCCTATTGCTAAGAAGTATATTACTATTTACAAAGATGAAGTACGAAGGTTTCAAAAAATAAAACCGGGAAACGAAGACATTCTCTTTTTAAATAGAAGGGGAGGTCAGCTTACACGCGAATTTATATTTATGATGGTGCGTTCATTAGCCAAGGAAGCGAACATTCAAAAGAAAATTAGCCCACATACATTCAGACATTCATTTGCATCACACTTAGTAAACAATGGTGCAGATATCAGAATTGTTCAAGACCTCTTGGGC
>JAOARK010000560.1 GCA_025210575.1 Schleiferiaceae bacterium | reverse complement strand
GTCCTGTTATATTAATTCAATGTTAAGTCTTACTTATATGAGTTGAATAATTGCTGTGAGTTTAAATTCTAGATGACCGATTGCAGTTAACATTAAATCACTCATAACCAAACTCTTAATACGGTAATTCCTCTTGTTTTTATTCTTCTATATTTAGGTGGTTAAAAACTGTCAACAATTATGTAACATATGTGCATTAATGCAGGTAAGCGAAAAATTATGTTTGTTTACGTATTGCAACATATGATTGTTGTCATATAAAAAGAAACAAACTGTAACAATAATTTATGAATAACTACTGTCTAGCGGACTCCCCTACCGCTACTTTTCAGTTGAGGTGCATCGCGCTTCAATCCGTTTTTAATTATTCTAATTCTACATTATCCATATGAAAGAACTGCGAAGAACCAATCGCCAGACTACTATTGCTTTGAGTTACCCTTCTATCGAAGACAATCAAAAAATAGTAACCTCATTTTTCGTTCTGCTTTTATCCTTTTTCTCTTTAACCTTATTTGGACAAAGCACATCTCCTAAAGACTATGTTCTAATTTCTGCCAAGACGAACAACGCCAGTTCACCCACAGGAATCATTTTAGGCTCTAACACCACTATTAATGAAGGTATAGCTGGCTCTGATGGCTTCCTTTATGGAATGAGCAATGTTGATCTCAATGGTTCTGTATACAGTACAATGAACGTTGCTTTGGGAGGTAACAATGATATTAGAGATGACATCTACGTTTCGAACTTGGCCAATGCCAACTACAACATTATATCTTCAAGTTACAGCCCTCAACTCGGTGGTGACATCTATGGAAATGGAAACATTTACCTCAATGCTGGGAATGTGGCTGGCAAAGTTTATCAACCTGTTGGTAAAAGTTATTCCGGACCGGCTCCAGCAAATGGAATTGTAAATGGCCCATTAACTTTTAACAGATTTCCAGATTTACCAAACGTAACCGTTTTTAGCCCCACAGGAACTCAAGATCTTTCTACAGATCAAACCATTTTACCCGGAAGCTATAAAGCAATTTTACTAGGAGGCGGTAAAAAAATAACCTTCGATGGTCCAGGAGAGTATGTATTCTCAAAGATTGCCAACAGCGGAACTTCGAACACCTTCAAATTTGATTTTAAAGACCAGGCTATTGGCTTTATTAAAATACATGTTCATGGTGATGTTGATTTGGGCACCATGGATATTGAAATTACAGGAGGAGGAGAGGCGAGTCGAATCATCATGGAAGTTCATGGTAATGGAAGCACCAATGGTGGTAATTCAGTTATACTTGATGGAGGTTCTGCAGGTCAGGCAACATCTAAATGGAAAGGAACTATTTATGCTACACAGGGTTCTATTAAAGTTGGTGGCACTTTTAACTCTTTTGGTTCCATATTTGGATCTACAGGTACGGCCTACCCAACTGTAATTGACGGTGCATTGTTTGCAAATGGCCGCATCAACCTTACCAGCAAAGTAACAATCAATCATATTGCCTTTAATGAGTGTACACCTACTTTCACACTCGATGCTGGTCTGGATGACAGCTTAAGTTGCAGTACCACAAGCATATTTCTTCAGGGTCAAGCCAACATTCTTGGGACTTACTTATGGTCAACAGATACGGGAAACATTGTTAGTGGTGCACACACAAAGACACCCGAGGTAAACAAAGCTGGAGCCTACTATTTCGAAGTATTTGATGCAAATAACTGTTCATTGATCGATACGGTTATTATCTATAAAAAAGAGTGTATTGTTCCTTATTATCCGCCTCCAAGCGGTGGTAAAACATCAGAACTTATTGGTTCTGAACTTACTTCACTCTCCAATAATTCTACCTACATAGATTCTTTAGAATACATTTTCTTTAGCAGACAAGACAGTGTATTTATTGAGGTCATTTCAATTGATGGTCAAACAGCAACACTTCTAGCACTGCTTCAAACCACTCCCTATGGCCTCACAAACATTATAGACAATGGACCCGGGTCATTAATTATTTCTGGGCTTTTCCCGATAAACAATTTGACCAAATTAGACAGTCTACCTCACCTCATCAACTATGTTCGTCCTTTATACCCACCGTTAGTGAATAGTGGGTTGATCTCCTCTCAAGGAGATAGAGCAATGCGTTCCAATCTGGCTCGAAGTGGTTTTAATGTTGATGGTGAAGGCGTAAAGGTTGGGGTTCTGTCCGATTCATACAATTCACTTGCTGGAAATCCGGCCGCAACCGACATAGCGAATCAAGACCTTCCAGGAGTGAGTAACCCTATTAATGATAGTCCTGTCAATGTAATAGAAGAATACCCTTATGGTCCTCGTTTAGATGAAGGAAGAGCAATGCTTCAGATTATTCATGATGTTGCTCCAAAATCAGAGCTATCGTTTAGAACTGGGTTTGTTTCAGCTGGAGACATGGCTCAGGGGATTAATGACCTTGTACAAGACTCGTGTGATATTATTGTTGATGATATTACTTACATCACTGAACCATATTTTCCTGCTGGAGTTGTTTCTAAAGCAGTTAATGACGCAAAGAATAATGGCGTTACTTACTTTACCTCAGCAGGAAACTTTGGAGAGAAATCATACGCTTCAACATTTGTTCCAGCTCAAGTTCCTCCAACAATTGGGTCAGGAAATGCGCATGACTTTGGCAATGGAGATATCTACCAAAGCGTAACATTACAACCAGGCAACTATGTAATCGTATTGCAATGGCAAGATTCTATTTATAGCATCGGTCAAACCGCAACAGGATCTCAAAACGATCTTGATATTTATCTAACAGATGAAAACGGAAACGCCTTATTCGGATACAATAGAAACAATAACAACGGTGATCCACTAGAAATTTTCCCATTCACAGTTAGAGAATTAACTCAATCTAACATCATGATTGTTAGAGCCAATGGTACGGGTAATGTAGACTTCAAGTATGTGGTTTTCCGTGGCGAAATGACTATTAATGAGCACAATACAGGCTCAAGTACAATAGTTGGTCACCCAAATGCCGAAGGCGCCATAGCAGTAGGTGCTGTTCTTTATTCAAATACGCCTGCTTATGGAGTGGATCCACCAACCATTGCCAGCTTCTCTTCTCGCGGAGGTACTCTGGTAAATGGACAGGTTAGAAACAAACCAGAGATAAGCGCACCTAATGGAGTAAACACCTCTGTTAATCTTGGTGGTCAAGACATTGAAGGAGATAATTTCCCCAACTTCTTTGGTACTTCTGCCGCGGCTCCTCATGCTGCAGCTACAGCTGCTTTAATTGTTTCTGCACAACAAAAATTTGAAGGAAACACTCCATCTCCTGATAGCATAAAGAATATTCTTATTTCTACAGCAATAGATATGGAGGGTACGGGTTTTGATTTTGAATCTGGCCACGGATTAATTCAAGCAGATTTTGCTCTACAAAGCTTTGCTAACCCTACCCCTGACATTGATAGAATATGGTTAACAGACAGCAGTAAAACAGCTGGTGTTGACTCCGTTATCATTGTAGTTCAGGGTAATCACTTTATAAATGGAACCTATGTATTTCTTGATGGTGACACATTGGTAACGAGTTACCTTTCAGATACGACTATTCGAGCAAATGTTCCTCCTTTTCAAGGCAACCCCGACATAACACTATTCAACACGGCAATAACTTCATCACTTTTAGATGGTGGATATTCAGATACCATTTCCTTCTTTGATATTGTAAAAACTGAAGTTCGTGTTATCGCTGATGATCAAGGAAAATTCTATTCAGAAAAGAATCCTGAATTGACTTTCCATGTTTTAGTGGATGGAAAGGACCCATCATTCTTTGAATATACATTAGAAGATCTAGGTCTTGACAGCGTACATATTTACACCACGGCTGATTCTTATAG
>JAOARK010000559.1 GCA_025210575.1 Schleiferiaceae bacterium | reverse complement strand
TGTATGCTCGTTTGTTATCGTTATTACGTCTTCACCTTCGGTTTCTTTCCAATCAACCACTACGCGCTCGCTTTCAATGGCATCAACCCTTGCTCCAGAATAGTTGGGCTGTTTAGGGAGATCTCTACTAAACCTTCGGTCTATGAGAACCATTAGTTCAATATTTCTTGGTCGGCCAAAGGAGTGAATGGCATCTAAGGCTGCCCTTACACTTCTACCGGTGTATAACACATCGTCTATAAAGACTACCTTTTTATCTTCAACTAGAAAATCGATTTGCGTTTGATTCGCTTGAAGAGGTTCTTTTCTTCTTCCAAAATCATCTCGAAAGAAAGTAATATCCAGAAAACCAAGTTTCAGCTCCTTACAACCATAATCGCCTTCTAACAATTCTACTAGCCTTTTGGCTACTTGCACACCCCTAGGTTGTAAACCTATGAGCACGGTATCTTTAAAATCGTCATGGTTTTCTATTAGCTGACAGCACAAGCGGTTGAGCATAACCTTAAGGTGATGTGCATCTATTAAAACTTTTCCAGCCATACAGTAGAATTACCAAATAAGAAGTTGAGCAAATGTAAGGATGTTAGTGAGATTTAAAAGATTTTATTATCAATGAATGAGCGATATCTTCAACCAATAATTTCGTTTTTAAGTGCCCTAATTTAGAATGCTAAAAATCATGTTCTCAGAAAGTTTTGCATCTATATTTGCCGCTCATTTAGAATGATTCTTAATAAGTTTATATGAAAAAGATATTTTTCTTTACGATCGCAGCACTTACAGCAGTAGCATGCGGAGGCCCTAAAGGTGAAGAAGGGCATGAAGGCCATGATCATGAGGGGCACAACCATGAAGCACATGCGGATGGTTACTCAGGAGAAACTTCAAAAAGCATGATTCATTATGATGGAGAGAAACATTTAGCCAACATAAGACAACTCACTTTTGGAGGAGATAATGCTGAAGCATACTTTTCTTTTGATGGTACAAAATTGGTTTTTCAATCTAACAACCCTGCTTGGGATTTAAGTTGTGATCAAATATTTGTTTTCGATTGGGAAAAGGAAAATTTAGAAGAGAATATTCCACAATTGATCTCTACTGGAAGCGGAAGGACAACTTGTTCTTACTTCATGCCAGGAGATTCAACTATCGTTTTTGGTAGCACTCATGCTGGCAACCCTGCTTGCCCACATGTACCCGAAAAAAGAGAAGATGGAAAATATGTTTGGCCTATCTATGCCGACTATGACATTTATGTTTCTGACCTACAAGGAAACATTGTAGATACTTTGTCTGATGATCCAGGCTATGATGCTGAACCAACTGTTTCACCCAAAGGTGACAAGATCGTTTTCACGTCATTGCGTTCTGGTGATCTGGAATTATACACTATGGATATAGATGGAAGTAATGTTCAACAGGTTACTCATGAATTAGGTTATGACGGTGGTGCTTTCTTTTCACCTGATGGAACGAAGTTGATTTTCCGTTCTTCCAGACCAAAAACAGAAGAAGAAATTAAAGAATACAAAGAATTGTTAGCTCAGGGAATGGTAACACCAACTGATATGGAGTTATATGTTTGTAATGTTGATGGTTCAGACCTAAGAAAGATTACTGACCTTGGTCAAGCGAACTGGGCTCCTTTCTTCCACCCAAGTGGAGAAAAAATTATTTTCTCTTCAAATCACGCAAGCGAAAAAGGGTATCCATTTAACCTTTACATGATCAACTTAGATGGTACAGGTCTTGAGCAAATTACTTACGATGGTGTTTTTGACGCTTTCCCAATGTTCTCTCCTGACGGTAAAAAACTTGTTTTTTCATCTAACCGTATAAATGGAGGAACGCATGAAACAAACTTGTTTATTGCAGATTGGATCGATTAATTTCGAATTTAAATAGAATAAAAAAGAAAACCCCGGGAAATCCCGGGGTTTTCTTTTCTCAATTATCTAATTGCTTACATCAGGTTACGGTTGGGTAAATGTAAATCAGATCTTTGCCAAAATGAATGACAATTATCAGGCTTAACACATGTTATGGCAATTCGATTAATTAATCTAGATTTATCAAAAAATTAAACATCACACAAATGAAGAAACTCGTATTAGTTTTTGCGCTCGCTTTAACCATTTCAGCTATTGGTCAAGATCGTAAGATTGAATTTAGAGATGTGACATTTGACGAGGCGCTTGCAGCTGCCAAAAAAGAAAAGAAACCCATTTTTATGGACTGCTATACCGTTTGGTGCGGGCCATGTAAATGGATGTCGGCCAACATATTTACTAACAACGATGTAGCAGATTATTTTAATGAAAACTTTGTTTGTGTAAAGTTTGACATGGAGAAAGGCGAAGGCACGAGCATTGCCCGCGAGTTTAAAATTAGAGCTTATCCAACACTTATCTATGTAAATGCTGAAAGGGAATTGGTAATGAAAGCCGTAGGTGCTTCAAGAGATCCTCAGAGTTACATCAAAACCGGAGGTTATGCAAAAAGTAAGGATTACAACCTAATTGCTCTATCAGAGAATGTTTCGAAAAATCGAAACAATGCTGAATTCATGCAAATCTATTTTGATGTAATGGCAGGTGCTGGAATGGCCGATGCCGAAGAAGTGAATAAATATTTTGAAGGTATTTCTAAAGAGGAATGGAGCAGTCAGGCAAATTGGAAGATCATAACAGGTGTTGTGGATGATATTGAAAGCCCTGTATTTCAGGACTTGCTAAATAACACAGAGGCCTATAAAGCCAACAACGGTGACAATGTTGATATGTTCGTAGCCTATAAAATCAGAAATGCTTTAATGTCTCAGTTGTACAGCAGAAAAGAAGATGCCACTGAAAAATACGCTGCATTGTATGCCAAAGTAGAAACTTGGGAGTTTGGAGGAAAGGATGGGATTTTGTTTAGTACAGAAAGTGCCCGTCTCGCTAGAATCGATCAAACTCAATATTTCGACTATTGTGTAGCAAATGTTGAAAAAGCCATTTGGGACAATGCAAATGAGCTAAATAGCGTGGCATGGAATTTCTTTGAAAAAGCTAAAGATCCTAAGTATACCAAGGCCGCAGAAGAATGGGCTGCAAGAGCATGCGAGTTAACAGAGTATAAAAGCCATGCTATTCTAGACACTTATGCTAACCTATTACATGTAAATGGCGATTCTAAAAAAGCACTTGAGATGGAAACAAAAGCTTTAGAATTGGCTAAAGCAGATGGCGCAGATACTAAATCGTACGAAAAAGTAATCGAAAATATTAGAACGGCTTTATAAAGTCGAAATGCATATTTATTAAAGCCACCAATAGGTGGCTTTTTTTGTTTTATGACATTCTTAAAGGTCTAAATTTGCGCGCAATATTTTTGAAAATGAAATACTACAATAATATCTTAGATACCATTGGTAATACTCCTCTGGTAAAATTGAACGACATTGCCAAAGATCTACCTGGAACCATTTTAGCAAAAGTTGAATACTTCAATCCAGGTCAAAGCGTAAAAGACCGCATGGCCTTAAAAATGGTTGAAGACGCTGAAGCTTCAGGTAAACTAAAACCAGGCGGTACTATTATAGAATGTACCTCAGGTAATACTGGAATGGGACTAGCTCTGGCTGCCATTGTAAAAGGTTATAAGCTGATTTGCACAACCAACGACAAGCAGAGTAAAGAAAAAATGGATATTCTTCGTGCCTTAGGAGCCGAAGTAGTTATTTGTCCTACAAACGTTGCTCCAGATCATCCAGAATCTTATTATTCTGTTGCAGAGAGATTGGCAAAAGAAACTCCAAATTCTTTCTATCCATTTCAATATGATAACCTCTCTAACCGCGAAGCGCATTATGAAAGTACGGGGCCAGAAATTTGGGATCAAACAGATGGAAAAATTACACACTTTATAGTTGGTGTTGGAACAGGAGGCACGATCTCAGGTGTAGGTAAATATTTAAAAGAGCAAAATCCGAATGTAAAAGTTTGGGGAGCGGATACCTATGGTTCGGTTTTTAAAAAGTACCATGAAACTGGAGAGTTTGATGAGTCTGAGATCTACAGCTATATCACCGAGGGAATTGGTGAAGACATTATTCCTAAAAACGTTGATTTCAGTGTAATTGATCATTTTGAAAAAGTGACGGATAGAGATGGAGCATTAGTAACCAGAGAATTGGCTAAAAAGGAGGGATTGCTTTTAGGTTATTCTGCAGGTTCTGCTTTTCAGGTGCTTCGTCAAATGAAAGACGAATTAGATGAAAACTCTGTAGTTGTGGTTCTTTTCCATGACCATGGTTCGCGCTATGTGGGTAAAGTCTTCAATGATGATTGGATGCGTGATAGAGGCTTTCTAAACGATGACAATAAGGTAGCAAGAGATCTAGTGGCAAATCATGAAAACTTACCTCTGGTAACTATTGGCGCTCATGAGCCTGTTACCAATGCTATCGCATTAATGCGAAAATTTGAGATTTCTCAGCTTCCGGTAATGGACAATGGAAAATTTGTTGGAAGCGTTGACGACACTCATTTGGTTCAAGTTTTACTGGAGAACAATGAAGCTAGAGATGAAAAAGTCTTAGACTTTATGCAAGAGGCATTCCCAATTGTTCAAGCAACCGATCCTATTGACACATTGTCTAAAAAGATCACCAAAGAAAACGGGGCTGTAATGGTAGAGTTAGGTCAAGGTAAATACCACATACTTACTCGTCACGATATTGTAGCCGCTTTAGGATAGAACAAAAAATAATGAACTATAAAAAGCCTAAATCTTTAGATTTAGGCTTTTCTTTTTTATGAAATATTTAGTCGCATTCTTTGTTCTAACCTCTTTCTGGGGATGCCAAGCTCAAACCGAAAATAAACTTTCACCCCCAGAGCTGAAGCGCGTATCTTATGTCAGTCAGCTTGATCAAAAGGAACGTGATTACTTTTTATATCTACCCGAAGGCTATCATTCCTATCCTGATTCAATTTGGCCAGTTGTAATGCACCTCCACGGAAATGGAGAAAGAGGCAATGGAAAAAGTGATTTGAAGTGGACTTTGAAACACGGACCGCTCATGGAAGCTTGGATCCAAAAAAAGAACTTTCCATTTATACTCATCGTGCCCCAGTTACATATGATGGGTATGGATACCATTAAGGCCTATATCGCTAAAAGAGATACAAATACCATCCCGATGAGATTGGAAAACGGTTCACCTGAAAGAATACCTGTTGATACTAATTTTCGTTACACCAAAGGCCCTAAGACAACGCCTCTTCCCTATCCTAAAGAAGGAAACATCAGAGGCTGGTATAAAGTTCAAGAAGATCTTATCACCATAGTAAACGATGTTCAAAAAAAACATCGTGGAAGTATCAATCAAACCTATTTAACAGGTCTAAGCTATGGAGGCTTCGGTACTTGGTATATGGCATCAACTTATCCCAATAAGTTTGCTGCTATTTTACCTGTATGTGGTTGGGGCCATCCAGAACTAATGGAATCTATTAAAAAACAAGAGTTGCCGATATGGTGTTTTGCAGGAGAAAGAGATATGATTATTCAAACGCAACATTTTTACCCAGGTTTTAAGCGTTTAAAAGACCTTGGTCATAACAACTATTCATTCACCATTGTTCCTAAAGTCGGTCATGATGTTTGGAAAGTGGTGTACCAAAACCCTGAAATTTATACTTGGCTTCTTAATCAAAAGTTAGATGATTGAAATTAAAGATCAATTAGGTAACAACATCAAATTAAACAGTTCACCAAAGCGGATTATTAGTTTAGTTCCGTCTCAAACGGAACTTTTATATGATCTAGGTTTGGATAAAGAAGTTGTTGGCATTACAAAATTCTGCGTGCATCCCAAAGAATGGAGAAAAACGAAGACCATTGTTGGAGGCACAAAAAAGCTTCATCATGATAAAATAGATCTCTTAAATCCAGATTTAATTATTGCCAATAAAGAAGAAAACACCAAAGAGGATATCGAAAAACTGCAATCAAAATATCAGGTCTATGTTTCTGACATTTACTCTATTCAAGACTGTTTTGAAATGATTAATGATGTGGGGGAGCTTGTTTGTAATATTGAAAGGAGTAAATCTCTTGTAAATTCAATTAATAAATCGGTCCAAGCACTTTCAAAAAATAAGTTTGGTACAGCGGCATACTTCATTTGGAAAAATCCATACATGCTAGCCGGGGCAAATACGTTCATTAATGAGATGTTAGAAACTGCAGGTTTTTCAAATATCATTAATGATGAACAGAGTCGATATCCAGAAATTTCCATTGATCAACTCAAATCCTTGAAGCCTAAATATCTCCTATTATCTACAGAACCCTTTCCATTTAATCTAGACGATGTGCAAAAGTTAGAAGCTGGAACAGGAATTAAAACACTTTTGGTAGATGGAGAAATGTTCAGTTGGTATGGAAGTAGATTAGAAAAGTTTGGGGATTACATACTTGATTTAATGCCATAAAAAAAGACCCTTTCGGGTCTTTTTTCTTAATTCTTGGTATTTCCTTTAGAATATGTGTAAGTGGGGCCT
>JAOARK010000558.1 GCA_025210575.1 Schleiferiaceae bacterium | reverse complement strand
TAAGAATGTGAAATTCGGTGATCAGAAATACAAGATGGATAGGGGTTTCGCTTGGGAATATAGATTACTTGAAATTACAGATAGCATTTTTTATAGAAGGTTGGCAGATTATCGAGCGCTTGAATACGAAAGCAAGATGCCATTAATGATCTTATCGCCAATGGTGATTAATGCGGGCAGGCGAATGTTAATTTCACCCCAACCTATTTCTTTTTTAGCCAGGAACTATAACCCCTATTCAAGTAACCCGAGTTACGAAATAGACGGTATTGAGTTTATGCGATTTTTTGAGAAGCAACAGGCAGGAAACTTACCATTTTCAACTGCTTTAAGAATGAGTGCAACCTTTCCATACATAACACCACTGGTAAGCTTACCCAGTGAACCCCGCATAGATCTTATTGACGCTGGCGCGAGAGATAATGATGGTTTTAGCCTAGGGTTGAGGTTTATGTATGAATTTGACGATTGGATTGAAGAAAACACTGATGGGGTAGTAGTGGTAAAGCTTTTGGCTAACCGAGAACAGGAAGTTAAAATCAAAGAGAATTCTGAAAAAACTCGCTTAGATGGATTAACTAAACCTATAAATGGCGTAGTATCAAGTTTTAATAACTTGCAAGGTTTTCGCTATAGTGAGGATCTTAAAAACGCAGAGTCGTGGATTGATTTTGACCTAGATATTTATTCGCTTGAATTGTTGAGTAAAGAAGAAGATATCTCCCTGTCATGGCATCTGACTAAAAAAGAAAAAGAACAGATTTACAAAAGATCAAAGAGCCCAAAAATCGAGAACCAGATGCAATACATTAAGGGTTTATTAAAGACAACGGAAGACGATTCTACCCGTGTTTTAGCGCAAGGTCTTTATTAACAATTCAAGCGTTTTAGTGCGTTGTATTTTGTTTGTTTCGGTTCGCGCAAATTCTTTAAGTACATAGATCTGCTTTGGTTTTTCAAATGAGTTTAAGCCGTTAATGTTATCGAAAACCAACACTGTTGGCTTAGAACTTTCTTCCACCAAAATCAATTTCTCACCTAGTTTTTCGTCAGGCACGCCTGCTACAAAAAATGGATTTTGAATATGTGAGCTTAGTATGGCTTCTATTTTTTCAGGAATCAACTTCACCCCTCCAGAATTGATAATGTTATCCGCTCGGCCAAGCCATTTAAAAGAGCTCTCACTTTCAAGTATTATAAGATCATTGGTAATCAATTTTTCATCTATGAGCTTCGAAGCAGTTATTTCCAGTGTTCCTCTTTCCGAAATAGAAAAGGTTACTCCAGGCGGTGCCAAATAACTTGATTCATTTAATTTCTTGAGTGCAACATGAGATAGCGTTTCTGTCATTCCGAAAGTCTGATAAATACCTGAATGATTCAGTTCAAGTAATTGCTTTAAACCGTTGTTCGGAATTGCCCCTCCACCAATAATTAAATTCTTAATGAGATGTAAAGAACCCATATTCGCCATGGCCTGCATGGGAATCATAGCACAGAAATCAAAGCGCTGATTTAGTTCTATTTCAGATTTTGGTTCTGCACAAGTTAAGTGTAACCCTAGAGTAAGTGCACGAGCAATCATCATTTTACCTGCAATGTAATCAGCCGAAAGGCAAAGTAAAGCGGTGTTTGCAGGTTGAAGGTCTAGAAATGCTCCCGTCATTTGAGCACTGGCCTGCATTTTACTTTTAGAAATTTTCATCCATTTTGGTGTCCCTGTTGAGCCTGAAGTTTTTACCGAAACTTCTTTATGAGCATCCAAGAATTCTGAAATAAACTTGAGAATGCTCTTCGACCATTCTGATTGCTCCTTTACCACTATCGGATTGATTAAGTCAACCTCTTGATTATCAATGAATATTTTGGCAGAAGGATGTGCTTTCATGAAGCCCTAAATTTATTTGGAATTTTTGATCTGTGAAGACTCTTAAGGAACGATTTTTGCAACAATGCACGAAAAAAAATTAATGAGATTAGTTCTAATGATTGCGGCTTTCCTGTTCATTGGTTTGGCCAAGTCGCAGATCATTACCGTTTTAGACGCGAGTACAAAAAGTGGAATTGACCACGTTTATATTCACAATAATACTCAAGGTGTTTACACGGATGATAAAGGTAAAGCAGATCTTTCTGAATTAGAAGGTGAAGAGTATAGTTTTAGACATGTAGGATATCAATCATATTCCATTTCTTCTAAGGATCTTAGAGAACTGAATTTCACAGTTTATTTAGTGCAGTCTGTGGTGAGTGTAAATGAGATTGTAGTAAATGTGAATAAATGGGAACAAAGCGCAAAAGAGGTTCCCACTTTTGTGAAACTCGTAGGTAAGTCTCAAGTAACCTTCGAGAACCCTCAAACTTCGGCAGATCTTTTAGGCGTTTCTCAAAATGTATTTATTCAAAAAAGCCAGATGGGCGGTGGTAGCCCAATGATTAGAGGTTTTTCAACTTCTCGTGTTCTTCTTGTTGTGGATGGTGTACGTATGAATACTGCCATCTTTAGAGAGGGAAATGTTCAAAATGTAATTTCTTTAGATCCCAACGCAGTTCAAAATACCGAAATATTGTTTGGACCTGGAGCGGCCATCTATGGTAGTGATGCATTAGGTGGAGTAATGGCCTTTACCACGCTTGCTCCCAACTTCGCAGTAGATAAACCTGGATTGACCAGCTTAAACTCCTTTATTCGATTAAGTAGTGCTAACAGTGAAATAACAGGCCATATTGATTTCAATTTTGGGAATAAGAAATGGGCATCTACAACCAGTGTTTCTTTTTCTGAGTTTGGAGATTTGCGCATGGGAAGTAATGGACCTCAGGAGTATTTGCGACCCGAGTACCAAACAACAATTAGAGGGGTAGATTCTGTTGTTCAGAATAGTGACCCTCAAAAACAGGTAGCCTCCGCCTATAATCAATTAAATGTAATGCAAAAAGTGGCCTTTAAGCCTAATCGTCATTCTAGATGGGATTTAGGTATACACTTTACGACCTCCTCAAACGTTCCTAGATATGACCGTTTAATTAGATATAGAGATGGAGGGTTGAGATATTCGGAGTGGTATTACGGTCCTCAAACATGGGCTATGGTCAATTTGGGTTCAACGTACAGCAGACCAACGAAAGTGTTCGATCGTTTTAAATGGAACATAGCTTACCAATATTTTCAAGAAAGTAGAAACAGTAGAAATTTCGGAACTCAAGAATTAAGAGTGCAAACCGAAAAAGTTGATGCTTATTCATCGAACTTTGACTTTGATAAGAAGCTTTCTACAAAAACTGGCCTTTTCTATGGAGCAGAAATGGTCCTGAACAAGGTAGGCTCTCAAGCGCACGAAAAAAACATATTTACGTTCGAAGAAAATGCAATAGGTACTAGATATCCAGATGGTTCAACTTGGGCAAGTGGTGCGCTTTATGCGACTATTAAGCACAAATTTGACAATGACTTTATTCTCGATGCAGGCTTGAGGTATTCTCATGTAAACAGCCAAGGGACTATAGATACCCAATTCTATCCGCTGCCATTCAATGAAATTAAGAACAATAGTGGAGCACTAACAGGAATGGCGGGATTGACGTGGGTACCTTCATCAGGAAGCCGTGTTTACATGCATTTATCTTCAGGGTTTAGGGCTCCAAACATTGATGATATGGGTAAGGTTTTCGATCCTGAACCCAACACAGTTATTGTACCTAATCCTACTTTGCAAGCTGAGTATCTCTATAATGGAGAAATTGGCTGGGTTCAAAAATTTTCACAGAATTATTCTTTTGAAATCTCAGCATTTTACAGCTACCTAGATAATGCCATGGTAAGGAGACCTTATACATTTAATGGTCATGATTCTATTATTTATGATGGTGTTTTAAGTCAGGTAGTTGCTTTACAGAATACCGACTATGCTACAATTTATGGAGTTCAAGCTGGAGTTTTTGGAGATGTAAACTCTTTCTTACAAGCCAAAGCAAACATTAACTATACAAGAGGGCAATCTTCAGATGGTCAAGGTTTAAGGCATGTGGCTCCGCTTTTTGGTCAGGTAGGTTTGATCTTTAAGCATGGTTGGTTTAAAGCTGATTTGAATTGGATTTACAATGGAGAATTGACTGCAGACAGAATGGCTCCATCTGAACAAGGAAAAGATTACCTATACCTAACTGATGAGAATGGTCAAACTTATAGTCCATCGTGGAGCACATTAAACCTTAAAATGTCGTTTAAGCTAAACCATTATTTAGAGTTGCTTGGAGGTATAGAAAATATTCTAGATGAACGCTATCGCCCCTATAGCTCTGGAATTGCAGCTGCTGGGCGAAACTTTTACATTACCGTTCGTGCCTATCTATAGGTGATAATCAGCTGTATTCTGGAATTTTCCCCTTTATACCTTCGTATCCTTTTTTAATCAAAGGGAGATCATGTTCAATAGTACCGGTAGGGTAAAATGGTGGAAGCACTTTAAACACTTTGTTTTCAAAGTCAAAAACGCAACGTACAATTGGTATTCCCGCTCCATTCGCAATGTGGTAAAAACCTGTTTTCCATTCATCCACTTTTTTACGGGTTCCTTCAGGTGCCATGGATAGGATGAATTCTTCCTTTTGATTGTAGATGTCGATAATGGCTTGCACCATATTTGTGCTTTTCGTTCTGTTTACAGGAGTGCCACCTAATGCTCTGAAAATAAAACCTAAGGGTGGTTTAAATAGAGAGGCTTTGGCTGCATATTTTGACGGGACTTGCAGAATAGTTCTCGCGAACAATGCGACAAAAAAATCCATCCAATGCGTGTGTGGGGCAAGAATGATAAGGAATTTCTTAAGCTGCGGCATTTCTCCTTGGATGCGCCAGCCCATCAAATTGAAAAATATGAATTTACTTATTGCTCTGCTCAAACTATGCTTTACGGGCTCTTTGTACAAAGGCTATCAGTGTACCTAATCCCATTAAAATACAACCTAACCAGAGCACATTGATGTGAGGAAATACAATAGCCTGGATGATGATAAAAGGCTTCTCTTCTTCCTCCAGCTGCCAAGTATTTAAAATCATGTTACTGTTCTCGGTGTTAATTCCCTCAAACCTGATCTTTATTCCCAGTTCATCAACAGTTGCGTCTATATGAGATTCAACATTGTTTTCTAATAAATATAGAGGAATAGCCTCGTGGGTTTTTCCTTCCATATCGGTTAAAGTCAACCGAAGCCCCATAGTTAGTTTATGAAGATCCGTCTCTTCTTCATTCATGTCTGCTTGATACACCATGGTATCTAGGCGAATCATGCAATTATCATAAAGTACCATTTCGGCACCTTGTTTTATTTCAAATTCCCATTTATTATTCCAACCATCATCAGCAGAAACTTTCTCTTCCAAATCAGCATAAGACACATAAGTGTAAATATCACGTGTAAAATAATGCTTGGTAGAGGGCTCTGATGAATTCATATCCATCTTGTCGCTACGTAAAATAGAAGGACTTAACGAGAATGTTTCAATGGGTTCTTCTTTTTCATTGTAACGAATAAAATCAAGATCGTAGTAACGATAGTTTCCTTCATGGCGTTCTTCCACCCAATTAACGGTGTAGTCTCTCATAGCAACTGTGTCTCTTAACTCTATAAGCAAGTTCTCATTTGCAGGAAATTCTTCATGAATAAATACAGTGTTCGAAGAAATAATTTCTTTTTTCGAGTTTGAAATAAGTGCACCAACGATGATTAAACCAAAACCTATATGTGCAATTGTAGAACCTGATACACGAACAGATCCTTTCATCATTCTTATCCAATAATCTAGATTGGCCACTACCGCATACAATCCTGTAAACAACAATAAGAAGTATACTATTCCTTCTTTCGCGCTACTAAAGAAGTCTAATCCAATAGCAATAAATACAGCAATTACGAGTGATATGATCAAGGAGAACGCGGTACGTTTCCAAATGAATTTATTAGGTGTTTTATTGTAACTCAAAAATTGAGTTATAGCCATAAGAAGTGTAACAACTATGGCAAATGGTACTTGAATAGAATTATAGTGACCAATAACATCGTCTAACACCTGATCGTTCTCAAATAGAGGTAACATACCATTTGGACCAAACCAACTGTTGAAAATGGGTAGAGAAGTAGATAAGGTAATCTGTATAGCAGAAATCAATAAACTTAAAGCTCCAACAAACATCCAAAACTCCCTTGAGCTCATATTT
>JAOARK010000557.1 GCA_025210575.1 Schleiferiaceae bacterium | reverse complement strand
GTCTTGTAAGTCTTTAGCGAAATATTTTTTTTGTCTGGCGCGAATCAATATTTCTTCGCGCTCACCTTTTAAAGTTCCTCCGGTAATATCGAGGTTGGCGGCCTGAACCGCACTTGATGCCTCTTGAAAAGTGATATCATAGTTGCGTAAAGCATGATCAGAAAAAGCGATCTCAATCTCTTCATCTGGAAACCCTGCAAGTTCAACTTTGCTTACCCCCGGAGCTGCTCTCAATTCTAATTCAACTCTTCGAGCAACTTCTTTTAATGTTTTTAGGTCGATGTTATTTCCGCTTAAAGAGAAGCTGATAGAGGTTCTTAAGTTCTCTCTTTTGTAGACCAAAATGGGCTCCATGCCAGCAGGAAAGGAAGGGACGCTGTTAACCGCATTTTTTACATCCTCAAGTACAACATCTGTTTCGTAACCTTTTAATACTTCTACTGTAATACTTGCTGAGTTTTCTGAAGATACAGAAGTAAATCGTTCAATTCCGGTTAGGCCTTTTAGGTTTTCTTCTACCTTAGAAACTATGCCTTCTTCAACCTCTTCTGGTGATGCGCCAGGATATACAGCTTGTATGCTGATATTTCGCGATTCAACCACAGGAAAGAAGGTGGTACTCATGGTTTTGTACCCCAAATAACCAAAGGCAAAGATTCCAAAAAGCAAAGTGTTTACCCCAATGGGATACTTGATGAAAAATTCAATGAGTTTTTTCATTCTTCACTGGCTTTTTGAGTGCTTACTGTCATGCCAGGATAGGCGCCAGCAATGGTTTGCATTACCAAGACATCGTTACTTTTTAGGCCACGAATAATGGCTTCTTCCTCCACAAATTCAATAACTTCTACTTGAGACTTCTCCAGCGTGGTGTCGTTAATAACTGTGAAAACGTGATTGTTGTCAAAAACTAATTTTCTAGGAATCTTCATAGAGTTTGCCAAATGGATTCCACTGAGTTGGCCGTTGAGGTACATACCATCTCTAAGGTCATTGCCATTCACTAAAATGAATACACCAACTGTTTGAGTTTGGCTGTCTATGCGGTAGTTGATCCTGGATATTGTTCCCGTCCAAGACTGAGTGCCTTCAGGACTGGAAAGGTCAACACTATTTCCAACGGCTATGAAATCTAGGTAACGTGTACTTACATATACTTCCAATTCGTAAGAACCCAAACCAACAAATTCCCCCATTTTTTGACCAGAGCGAACCAGCGTTCCAGGTTTGATGTTACTTTCGGTTACAACTCCATTATAAGGTGCTCGTACCATGTATTTGGCCAGTCGTGCTTCACTTGTTTTAAGATTGTAATACGCAGAATATACCCCTTGAGAGGTTAGGAATAATTCTGCTTTTTTATCACTGGCCACAGGGATTTGAGCAGTAGGCTTGTTCAAGTCCATTTCTTCTAAGTATACACGCCAATGCTCATATTCATCCGGAAAATCGAGTTTTAGATCTGGAAGGACTTTTGAAACTGCGTTTAGGAAATTGCTCTTTTCAGACATCAGATTAGCGCGAGCCTCTGTATCATCAATATGCAAAAGCGTTTGTCCTTTTTTAAAAGATACCCCTTCAAGAAATTGGTTTGATGTTGGAAGCAAGATTCCATTGACCTCAGAATACAACTCAGATTTTTTCAAAGCCGTTAAACGCCCGTACACCGGAAGTTTAAAAGAGTTTTCTGATGGTTGATAAGGGGCTACACGAACAGTTTTGGTTTGTTTGTTATCTACCCTTTTTGGGTTTTTTTTCATGGATTGCATCCATTTCATTCCGGCAATTGCCAAGAGTAGAATTGCCACAGCGGCAATAATGCTAACAATGTTTTTACGACTCATTGTATATGTATTGTGGCGGCAAATTTAATGTATACACACTGAATTATTTGGATATTTATACCCGCGTTGTGTTATTTTATTCTTCACCTTTACAAGTATGTTGCCCATTAAAAAACCATTGCTTCTTGTCTTAATGATTTTCTTTTCTCTTTTTGGTTATGGTCAAAAGGAAAAAAAGGAAGGCATTTTTCGAGATACTCTAGATGGTAAGTTCGATGCCAGTTCCTGGTTGGCAGACTATCATGGGTTTCTTCCAGTTATTATGCCGATTACAGAGCCTGCCGTAGATTATGGTATCGGAGCAGGATTGATTTTCCTCCATAGAAATAAGAAGTATCCAAAGCAACCACCAGGAATGAGTGCCATAGGTGGGGGGTATACCTTCAATAATTCGTGGATGCTTTTTTTGTTTCATCGCAACCACTATTTAAATGACAGAATTCGGTACACAGGTGCTCTGGGTTATGCTGATGTAAATTTGAATTTCTACCGAAAAATATTGGATAGAGAGCTTAGAGCCAATATGAATTTGAATGCTCCCTTGCTGTTTCAACAATTGATGTTTAGGATACCCAAAACGAGATTATTTCTTGGGGGATTCTTTCTTACTTCAAATCTTGAATCGAAGTTTAATGAGACAAATTTGGGTGATGTTTTTCAGGGCTGGTCGCGAACTTTTAAAACGGGTAGTTTAACTGCAAAGACCTTTTGGGATTCAAGGGATAACACTTTTACTCCGAACAAGGGGATATATGCTATTGCTGAATATGGATTCCACGAGAATTGGTTAGGGAGTGAGTTTGTGTATAAGGACGCAAATTTTAGGGCCTATATGTATGGGCATTGGCTGGCTAAAGTTGTATTCGGATTACGGGTGCAAACCGACAATGTTATTGGTGATGACGTGCCTTATTTTGCTAAGCCTTTTTTGAGCATGCGAGGTATGCCAGCCATGCGCTATCAAGGAAGTAATACGTTATTGTTTGAGACAGAAGAGCGTTGGGATTTTAACCCTCGTTGGTCTATGGTTGGTTTTGTTGGAACAGGCAAGGCTATGGAGGGTTATAATGAACTCAATTTTGATGATTGGAAATGGGCTGGGGGAGCAGGTATTCGTTATTTAATGGCCCGCTGGTTCAATTTTTATGGGGGCTTCGATCTTGCTGCAGGTGAAGAAGGATTTGCCTTTTATGTTACTGTGGGAAGTAATTGGGGCCGCTAATCTTAAATTCTTAAGGATAAAAGTGTAGACATAAAAAAAGCCTCAACATTGTTGAGGCTTTTACATATCATAATGAATTTAGACTAGTTCTCAGACTTGTCCGCTTCAGTATTTGCATTTGCACTTTCTTCTGAAGTACTTCTTACCAAAGTCATTTCGTCAACCAAGTGTCCTGCACCGGCATATTTATCAATGATAAATAATACGTATCGGATGTCAACAGAAATGGTTCTTTGTAATTGCTCTTCAAAGAAGATGTCACCACTCATTGCTTCCCAGTTTCCGTCAAAAGCACAACCAATAAGCTCACCTTTTCCATTAATAACTGGAGATCCTGAATTACCACCTGTAATGTCATTGTTAGAAATAAAGCATACGGGTAATTGGCCATTTTCGTTAGCATATTGACCGTAATCTTTGTTCATGTACAGCTCCTTCAATTTAGCAGGTACAATGAACTCGTCATTACTAGGGTCTTCTTTCTGCATGATGCCTTCAATAGTTGTGTAGTAGTTGTAGAACACACCATCTTTTGGGAAATAACTTCCTACTGTACCGTAAGTCATACGGATAGTGGAGTTCGCATCAGGAGCATATTTTTTGTCTGGGTTCATTTCTCTTAAACCAGCAGTCAATAGTCTGTATCCTTTGTCTAATTTTTCTTGAGCAGCAGCATTGCTTTCTGCAGCAGCAAAGTACATTTCTAGCATTTGTTGAGAAGCTACAGGTAACATCTCTTTATCGTATGCTTTCTGATTAGGCTCTTCTAAGAAAGCCATCATTTTTTCTTTGTCTACAAAGATTGAGCTCTCTGCTAAAGTGCTTGTCCAAGCAGAAACAGAGCCTTTGTATTTAGCTGCAATTACTTCGCTGAAGAACGCAGGTCTTTGCGCTTCAGAAATGTTATCCATATACATTTGCCATAACTCAGCAATCAAGTTGATGTCGGTAGCTTGGTGATATTCTGCAAAATGCTCTTCAGTTAAGCCTTTAGCTGCAGCAATGAATTTTTGCATTTTGGCTTCTGCCTCTTCAGCAACTTTTGCTTTCTCTTCTTTACTCTTTCCTTTTTGAGCTTCTTTGATGCCGTTTGCAGTCTCAAAGTAAGCGCTCATTAATCGGTTCAATCTCCAAGCATATAAGGTAGATTGAGGTCCAATAACACCAGCTTCAAGAAGGTATCTTCCCGCAACAACTGTTTCATCAGTCATCTTGTAAGCACTTTCTAAAAGCTCTAATGTTTCGCCATATTTTGCTTTTCTAGTGGCATCAGCATTCACCCACTTAGCAAATTCATCTTCAATTGCTTTTTTCTTGTCGTAAACACGGTTTTGCTTTAACT
>JAOARK010000556.1 GCA_025210575.1 Schleiferiaceae bacterium | reverse complement strand
GGATTGGAACTGGCGGTGGCGGAGTTTCAAAATACAGTGGTCAAACTTTTGAGAAATGGTCTAAAACCAATGGCCTTCGCGGGAATTACATTTATGCGACTTATCAAGATTTAAACGGCTCTATTTGGGTGGGTACTTCTGGTGGAGGTGTGACCATTATCGATTCAAATATCAGATATCTGAATAGCAGCAATGGTTTTTCAAGTTTTAAGACCAAAGCCATATTCCAAAGCAGAGATAGTGCAATTTGGTTAGGTACCGATGGTGACGGACTCTCAATAATTTTAAATGATACCATTTTACATTTTTCTACACAAAATGACTTAAACTCGAATTGGGTTAAGGCTTTTGCCGAAGACGCAAAAGGCAATGTTTGGGTGGGTACATCTGGGGGTGGTATTTCGAAGTTCACTTTTAAAAGTGATTCCACCGGGTATGTAATTTTAAATTACTTGCGAGCTCAGGGTGATTTAATTTCAGATAGGATTACTGATTTAGTAGTAGATAAAAACAATCGTCTTTGGTATGCAACTCAGGCCAAGGGTCTAGGGTACATTTCTGGAAAAGATTTCAGCACAAATACTATTCCTGGTCTAAATGGTCAAAACTTGCGGTCTCTCTGTGTAGACTCCAATCATCTTTTTATAGCCGGGACTCGCGGGGTAAATTTAATTTCATTGAATACCGATTCGTTATACGTGCAGAATCTTGAAGGCAACACTGAACTTACCTCAGAAAACATTTACAGCATGCAATTAGATGCTAATGGAGGTTTATGGGTGGGTACCGAAAAAGGCCTAGATCATTTAGTTTTGGATGGTAATCAGGTGTTGGAATTAACCCATTATGATGCTTCCAATGGGTTTAGTGGAGTAGAAACAACAACAAACGGTTCAATGCTTGACCAAGAAGGTAATGTGTGGTTCGGAAGCATTGATGGATTGTTCAAATTCAACAGTGACGGGGCATCAAAAAACATGACCCCAGCTAAAATTAGTTGGAAAGAGATAAAAATTGGGAGTGAAACGAAAGAACAAATACAAGAAAAGCACCCACGAAAAGAACAATGGACATTACCTTATGGTAACAACAGAATCTCTTTCGATTTTGTTGGGATTAATCAATCAGCGCCAAAAAAAGTACGTTATAAATGGCAACTAAAGGGAAGGGATAATCACTATTCAGAACCATCTCAAAATCACTTTGTTGAATACGGAAGCCTACCACCAGGTAAATATGTTTTTATAGCTTCAGCTGAAAATGAGAATGGCATTTGGTCTAAAGAGCCTATTACATTTTCATTTACGGTGCTAACGCCCATTTGGATGAAAACGTGGTTTGTCGCTGCGGCTGTTGCAACCATAGTATTGTTGTTGTTTGTGTTTTACAGAATGCGCATATCACGCTTAAAGCGAAAACTAAAAGAGCGAGAAGAAAAAATAACCTTGGAAAAGAATCTCATTGAATTGGAGCAAAAAGCTCTGCAATTGCAGATGAATCCACATTTTATATTCCATACTTTAAACTCTATTCAAGAGCTGGTTGCATCTAAAGAAGAGAAGGTTGCTCGCAAGTATTTAACTAAGTTCTCAAAATTAATGCGCCAAATTTTAGATGGATCAAGGGTAGAAAGTATTGCTTTAAGTGATGAAATAAAGATGTTGGGTAACTACCTTGAATTGGAGCGATTTAGTCATGAAAACAAGTTTGAGTACTCTTTGAAAATTGAAGGTGAAGATGCTGAGTTTATAGCAATACCCACAATGGTTGTGCAGCCATTTATAGAGAATGCGATTATTCATGGTGCGTTAAAGGCAGAAGAGAATGGTCGCGTTGATGTGACATTCGAAACCAATGAGAATGAAGTGATTTGTAGGGTAATAGACAACGGTCCTGGATTTAAGAAAAAAGAAAATAATGGACATAAGTCTGCAGCGCTAGCCATAACGGAAGAGCGCTTGAAGCACTTGACTCAGAGTAAAAATGCCATTAGCGTAAGCGAAACTAATAATGGGGTAACCGTGCAAATTGCCTTACCAATTTTAGAATTAGAATGAAAAAAGCAGTAATTATAGATGATAGCGAACGAGCCAGAAACGCACTAAAAAGGGATCTGGAAGAATATTGCCCACAGGTGAAAGTTATTGCTGAAGCTGAATCTGTGTTGAGCGGGTTGAAACTTTTAAAGAAAACCGAAACGGATATTGTGTTTTTAGATATTCATATGAATGATGGCGATGGTTTTGAATTACTTGAAATTCTTGGTGAATTAAAAGCTAAAGTAATTTTCACAACATCTTCTGATGCCCACGCTATCAAAGCTTTTAAGTTTTCGGCAACCGATTATTTATTAAAACCTATAGATCCTGATGAGTTGATTAAAGCAGTTGAAAAAGTGGAAACTGCAGACAATACTTTGTTAAAAGAGGCGCTTGAAAAAGAACGCATATCCAAAATAGCATTGCACACACAGGAGAAAATAGCAGTTCATAAATTTGACGAAATTATTCGCTGTGAATCAGATGTTAATTATACTACGTTCTACTTTACCACATCAAAACCATTATTAGTAACCAAAACACTTAAGCACTATGATGGTCTTCTAAAAGATTCTGGTTTTTTACGTGTGCATCAAAGTCATTTGATAAACAGAGACCATATTAAAGAATACAACAAACAAGATGGAGGTTACTTAGTGATGAGTGATGGAAGCAGAGTGCCCATTTCTTCTAGAAAGAAAGCTGAAATTTTAAAGTTGATCGGATAAAAAAACCACCCTGCTGCTGTCAGGGTGGTTTCCACTTGGCTCAGAAAACGAGTCTACTTACCTGAAACCTGATTGTTGAGGAGGCCGCTAAAAACATTGCCTTCAAATTCTGATGGTAATACTGCAATCTGCACGTTTTTCGCTAATTCTTGATTTACTAAGTAAGTAGCATAGTTCGGGTGTTCAGAACAGAGTTTCGCCATTTTAATGTCATTTTCATATTTCAACTCTTCGTTCATCTTCACTTTCTCATAAGCCAATTGATCTAATTCTTTTTGTCTTTGAATCTCCAGGTCTTTTAGGTCCTTTTTCTTTTCTAATTCTTTTTGCGCGTATAGTTTCTGACGCTCAGCCTCAGCTTCTGCCATTAAAATTTGTCTGCGCTTTTCTGTAATGGCATTTTTCTCATTTACTTGTCTATCGGTTTCGGCTCATGCTAAGGCACTGGCGCGTCTACTTTTCTCCGTTTCGGCATTTATCTTTTCTAGCTCTGCGTTAATCTTGGCTTGTTCAATATTTACATCACCTTGAGCGAGAGCCCTTTGTTTATTTGCAATAGCGTTCACAGAATCTATGATGCTCTGTTGCTGTATACGTACCAATTCTTGTTCTTGCATGGCGAGTAACTCTTTGGCCTGTGTGTAATTAGCTGGAAATTCAATGTTCGAAACGATGATGTCGTTAACTGATATTCCATTATCACTCAAGTTAGCGATAAGATGTGTTTTCAACTCAGCGATAAAGGCCTGACGCTGTATGGTAAATACAGAGTCTACGCTTGGGTAATTGATAGATACCGCATTGGCGAGCTCAAATTGTTTTGGTAAGAGTATGAGGCTGTCGTACTTAGAGGTATTGGTGAATTGGATCGTAAAATCTTCCATGTCTTCAACAACCCATCGAGTGGAAAGACTGATCTTTAGTGGAATACCATCTGCAAGACGAACATCGGTTAAGACCGATTTTGTAATAACCTGCTGGCGCAGCACCTCCTTTTTTTCGCAGCTCGTTAGAAGAGTTAAAGAGAATAGTCCAGCTAGGGTTAGTTTTTTAAAAAGGTTAAATTTTTTCATGACTTCAGATTTTTGTTTTACTCGTTTTCTACGGTAAACTTACTCTGAGTCAATAGGATGGAAGGAGCAACTCTATTATTTGCAGTGGTTTTTCGATTATCCGTTTAACGGATAAGATTTTTGAGGTTTAAGACAGGAATAATAGTCTTGATACTTGCATCTGGCTACTTAATTCTCTTTAGAATTTTAGCATCTGCTATAAAGGTCCCAAAAGGAAAAAAAGCAGCGATATAAAGCCAGGCAGAAGTCTTTCCTTTCCAGTTAGTTTCTTGGCTGGTTATATACACAAACAACACATACAGAATAAATAAAATGCCATGAACCATACCAATCACTTTGTTGGGCATAGGCATATCCATGCTGTATTTTAAGGGCATTCCAACAAATAAAAGCAGAATCCAGCTTATACCTTCTAAAACGCCTAACACTCGTAATCTACCCAAGTTTGTGCTTAACATGATCTAATTTTTGCCGCGAATGTAGTGGTTAAAATAGATCGGTAATTGAAAATGCACTATTGAAATCAATTCTTCGTTCTGAAACAAACGACAACTCATGAAACCAGCACTATTTCTATCCATACTCTTCTTAATTTCCTGTAGTAATTCTGAATCTCAATCGATGATTACAACGAATGAGAATGTTGTAAGTGCTGAAGTCTTGGATAACGAATATCAACCGATAAACGAAAATGGGAGGACCATTGCAGAACGTTTTAACCCTCCTTCAGGTTTTGAGAGAGTGAAAGAAGGTGATAACAGTTTTACGAGCTATTTGCAAAACTTGCCACTTAAACCTCACAACACGGTAGTGCAGTATTACGATGGAGGTTTTAAATCAGCCGATGTGTATGATGCAGTTGTTGATTTAGAAATTGGCGACCGTGATTTACACCAATGTGCGGATGCTGTAATGCGCCTGCGTGCTGAGTATCTATGGAAGAATAAGCAATACGACAAGATTCATTTCAATTTCACCAATGGTTTTCGAGTGGATTATTCTAAATGGCGAGAAGGCTATAGAATAAAAGTTAGAGGGAATAATGTGGGTTGGGTAAAAAGTGCTCAACCATCTGATTCTTATAAAACATTCTGGAAATACATGGAGATTATATTTAGCTACGCAGGGACTCTTTCATTAGAAAAAGAATTGAAACCTGTTGAATACTCTAAAATGAAAGTTGGGGACGTATTGATTCAAGGAGGTTCCCCTGGTCATGCAATAATTGTAGTAGATATGGCTGTTAATCCTGATAGTGGTAAGAAAGTATACCTCCTTGCTCAGAGTTACATGCCCGCTCAAGAAATCCAAATACTTAAAAACGAAAATCGTGGTGCTAATAGTCCTTGGTACGAGCTTAATGATTCTTATGCAGTTCTTACTCCAGAGTGGGACTTTTACACTACGGACCTAAAGAGATTTGTTGATTAATAGTTTTTTGTAAAACCTATTCAGGTTTCAAATCATCTACATTTGGAAACTACTTATCGATTGATTTATGAGAATTTTAAAATTCTGGATGGCGACTCTTTTCTTGTTTGCCACTATTTCTTCTGGTTTTGCACAAGATGATGAACTGGAGTATGTTGAATATGATGTGGTTTACCTCAAAAAGGGAGGAGGGATTAAGGGTGAAATATTAGCTTTTGACGAAAAGAATGGAGGAATAGTATTTAAAGATAAGGATGGAAGAAAGTACTTCATAGCTCAAGAAGAGTACGATTACTTCGAAGAAAACAGAAGGTTTCCCGTTAAAAAGAAAAAATCAAAACAAATCCATCAAAGAAAAAAAGATGCCTTCGAAATAGGAGTAGGGGCTACTTTAGCCTCTCTTGGAAGACAGCATAATGTAGAAGATGATGAAACTTATATAGGTAGAAGTGAGACTTATCCAGATCAGATTATTGCTTTTAGAGTATTGGCAGGGAAAAGGTTTAAAAACCTAAGTTATGCTGGTTTGTGGGGAGAGATAGGCTTAATGCAAGAAAGCAATACTTCGTTCAGTTTTGGAGGTCGATATTCATTGCTATACAACAATAAAAAAGAAACAAACCTAGGTTTATACATACCTCTTGAGGTTTATTACAACTATAATTCTTTCGATCTAGACTACAGTGTAAAAGATACCACATTCAGGGATGGAGGCTGGTCTTACCCTTCCTACGAAAAGATCAAAGTATCTCAAAATGCGGTGGGACTTTCTGTAGGGCATGGATTTTCTTTCCATATTTCTGAGCAAAGATCATTTGCCTTAGAGTTAATGTTATTCAAACACTTTATTGTCTCACAGAATTTTGAGCATAACTTACCAACTGATCCAAAGAGCGACTTCAATAATTCTGGTATACGATTTATTATCTCATACAATTTTTAATAATTGTACTTTCAAAAAGTATTGAAAGTTAAACATCTTTTATATATTTGAACCATGGAATACAAAGAAGCAAAAGACAAGTTTATTCAAAGCTGGGGAGTTCTTGGTAAAAATTGGGGTATTAACCGCACCATGGCCCAAGTACACGCATTGCTTCTTATATCACCTGAATCACTTTCTGCCGAAGAAATAATGGCAGAACTCAATATCTCTCGTGGAAATGCCAACATGAATGTAAGAGCCTTAATGGATTGGGGTATGGTAAAAAAGGTAGTTAAGCCGGGAGAACGTAAAGAATTCTTTTATGCAGATAAAGACATTTGGGCTTTAGCTAAGCAGGTGATGATTGAAAGGCGCAAGCGTGAAATTGATCCGCTATTAAGCGCTTTACAGGAAATTAAAGATATAGACGAAAGTGGGCCAGAAGCCGAAACACTTACAAAAGTTACAGAAGATTTTGAGGCCTTTGCTGATCGATTAACGAAAATGGCGGATGTTGCTATTAAGTCGGATGAACATTGGTTCTTAGGAACGGTAATGAAATTAATGAAGTAAAAAAATTTACATTACAACTTTCAATAATTCCTGAAAGTATAAAATATTTAATATGAAACTACGTTGGCTAATATTAGGAATGATTGCGACTCTTTGTTTGAGTTCTTTAGGGATGGCCACCATTCTTTATCCTCCTTATAAATCTGATTCTGAATATTACATCTCTTCACTTTTGGAATTGAGCATGATTATTTCCTTGTACGGAAGTGTATTTGCGTTAGTCACCCTTCTTCTTTTAGTGACAGCATTTTATTACAAAAGCTTAGAGTACAGCTACGTTGGGTTTATAAAATATTATATCGTATTAACCACGTTCACCTTTGTTATTGCCTTGTTCATCTTTGGTGTTGAAGGTTACACCTTAGTGCCACTGGGTATTGCTTGGGCGAACGCAGAAATTGCAGGGGTTTTAGTTTATTCCATTATCTGGAAGTTTTGCACTCACTCTAATAAAACACATCATGTATTATCTTAAAAGTATTCTTGTTTGGTTAGGCTCAGTAATTATAGGAAGCCTAACAATAAATATTTCACTCAATCTTTTTACCGCTGAGTCTTTTGCTTCAAACATCAAAGACATTGGTGATTACCTAGCACTTTCTGGAGGTTATATGGTGGTTTCTGGTCTTCTTTCAATACCAGCTTTGGTGTTTATGTTAGTAATTAGATACAACAATAAAATTAACGATCTGAGTTACAGTAAATCAGTAAAGAATATTACTTGGGCTCATGTTTTTATTTCCCTCCTCACTTTTTTACCCTTGTTCGTTCTTGGGTATATGGATGGTAATGATGCATTGCAATTTACAATTGTCTGCTTTCTAAACTATTCAATAATTGGCCATATCCTTTGGCTTTGGGGAGAAAGGCGCGAATCTCTGCGAACAACCCCTTCTTTAATTAGATAACCACAAATACATATAAACTATGATCACTTCAGATATAAATCTTGGAAGAACAGAATTCTCATGGCCAAAAGTTACCTGGCTCTATGCTACAATTTTACCTTCAATCCTTTTTATTTATTGGGCTGCCAATCTTCAATGGACTTTAATCTCCGCGGGTTTAACGATTATAACTGTCTGCGTTGGTCATTCTGTAGGCTTGCATCGTGGTATAATTCACAAGGCCTTTAAAATGTCCCCACGTGCACGAAAAGTCTTCATTTACCTTTTTGTGCATACAGGGTTAGGAGGGCCTCTTTCATGGTTGAAGTTGCATTATATACGTGACTATTGGCAAAATCAGACCACTGCGCCAGCGTATTTCATGTACCATCATTCTTTATTGAAAGATTACTACTGGAACCTTCATTTAAGTTATACACCAAGAGAGCTGGGTAGATATAATATTCCTGAAGAAGATCTCAATGACTCGTGGTTCAATTGGTTAGAAAAAACATGGTATTGGCATGTATTGACTTTGGCAGCAATCATTTGGTTAACGCTTGGTTTTGAGGCTATGATAATGTTGGTTTTTGTGCGTGTTGCCCTAACACAACTTGGTCATTGGTTTGTGGGCTATATATCTCATGTACGGGGTTATTTAAACTATAATAT
>JAOARK010000555.1 GCA_025210575.1 Schleiferiaceae bacterium | reverse complement strand
TACTTATGCACGACAAGATTAGAAAAAGCTCATCCAAAAATGTGTAGATTTCAAGTAGAAATAGGACTATAGGAGTTTCTTGGGTTTACCCGCTATGAAATCTTTTAAATAATACGGCTCAAAATATGCCACATCTTCAAAAGCCTTATCGTCAAATTTTTTGACTGATAGGGCTTTCATTTGTTTAACTGATGGGTACTTCAATTCAGTATGAAAAATGGCATTTTCATGCTTAATCACCTCTTTTGCCTTCTCGCAACCGTCACCAACAAAATGCACCATGCCTTGATCTAGCAGATCCACATACGATTGTTCATCTAAAATTTTCGCCTCAATAGGTCTCACCATTTCACCTACAGGATTAAACACAGCTTGGTAAACTTCCATGCGCCTAGCATCCATTAAAGGAACGATCAACCCTAAATTTGTGCCAAATAAATTAGATGCGAGAATGGTCAAACTGTCTAAGGCTACAATGGGTGTAGAATTCACGTAACTCAATCCTTTGGCTGCAGAAACACCTATTCTTAGGCCTGTATATGAACCCGGCCCCTTGCCAACAGCAATGACCGATAGTTCGTCATACCCGATCTGCGCTTCCTCCATTACTTCTTTGATGAATACATGGAGCTTCTCTGAATGCACATACTGATCATTAGCCAATTCTCTTACAGCCAAGAGGGCATATTCTGTGCAAACAGCAACAGAACAATTCTTAGATGAACTTTCTATGAGTAAGGCTCGAAACATAAATTACTCTTCCTTTTCCTCTGTGCCTTTAGAGGTCTCTTCTTTTAATTGAATTTCAGAGTCGTTCATTAGTTTCTTCGAAACAGCGCTGTAAGGACCAACAATAATCTCCTCGCCTTCTTCCAGCCCTGACTTAATTTCTATGTTTTTGTCGTCTTGAATTCCGGTGGTTACCACCTTCAGTTTTGCACGTTTTCCATTGGTTACGAACACTACTTCATACTCCTCTTCCTCTTCAGAAGTATTTGTAGCTTCCTCCCCATCTTCTTTTTTCTTTTTAGAAAATCTAGAAGTTGCTGCAGTATCGGTGCGTGTAGAAACTGCTGCGATTGGTACCGATAAAATACCGTCTGCAACTTCTGTAAGAATGTCTACCGTGGCAGTCATACCTGGTCTAAAGGGAGACTCTTTGCCATTCAGATCCATATCCTCATAAGACTCTGGCAAGATGCGAACTTTCACCTCAAAGGTGGTAACCTGGTCTGCAGACACACCCAACAAGTTAGCCGAATTCGCTATTTCGGTAACCACACCTTTAAACATTCTATCTAAATAGGCATCAACCTCAACATTTGCAGTATCTCCAAGGCTTACACGAACGATATCGTTCTCATTCACTTCAACCAGCACCTCCATGTTCTCAAGATTGGCTACACGTAAAAGTTCTGTACCTGCCATTTGAGCGGTTCCAACCACGCGCTCTCCCAATTCAACATTTAATACAGATATACTTCCATCTTGTGGAGCAACAATTGTGGTTCTCTTTAGATTCTGACGCGCCTCTTTTAAGGTAGCCCTGGCACTTTCTAACTGACTTTCAGAAGCCTCCAATTGATGAAGCGCTACATTATACATTCGTTGAGAAGCATCAAACTCTGCTTGTGAGATAACGTCTTGATCCTTTAAACTTTTATTTCTGTTATAGCTTTTCTCTGCCTCATTAAACTGTGCTTCAGATTGACTCACTGCTGCTTCGGCTGATTTTACTGCAGCTTTAGCTCGGGTTACAGATGTTTCATAGAGATCAGGATTGATTTTCACCAAAACATCACCACCTTTTACTTTATCTCCTTCTTTTACATTCAATTCAATGATTTCACCACTTACCTCAGGTGATAACTTGATTTCAATTTCTGGCTGAATTTTTCCACTTGCTGTAACCGTTTCAATAATGGTCACTTTTTTAGCTTCGCCTAATTCTACTTCAAGTCCTCGACCTGACGAGCCAATCTTGCCCGACTTTTTCAAGCCTATCCCAACAGATACTAATACAATAACTGCAATACCGATAATTATCTTGGTCCTTTTACTCATAGGTTAATCCAAACTTAGCTTGTTACTGAGGTAAAACTCTAGAACTTTAATTTTGAAAATGTAATCGTACTTAGATTGCAATTGTTGAGAGATGGCGTTTAGATAAAGAATTCTAGCATTATCATATTCATACTGATTAATCGCTCCTTCCTGCCTTCTTTTCTCAGCATATTCAAAACTCTCTTTGTTGCTTTCCACACTTTTAACAGCACTCTGATATGATTTGTAAGAAGCTAGGGCATCGGAATGCGCACGTTGTACTGTCTGCCTAAAATCCATCTTAGCCTGTTCATAGGCCACCTTGCTGTTTTCAAGTTGCAGCTTGGAGTTACTTACATTTCGCTTAACATTTAAGTTATTGAATATTGGAACTTGTAAGTTGAATCCAATAAACTGGTTAAAGTTATTCTCGTATTGCGTACCAAATGCTGGATATCGAGAATCATCAATCAGGTCAAATCCACCAAAATCATATACTAAGATGGGGTTAGTTGGGTCAACAGGATTAGGCACTTGGCCAATTACACTCGGATTTGTTGCTGTAACGTTGTCTTGAGAAAAGTCTGGAGCACGCGTAGAAAAGTTAGAGTTCAACTGGGCGCTTAATGTCAATCTTGGCATATACCCAGCCTTACTTCTAGATACGGCATATTCAGAGCTCAAAACGTTGTACTCAGCACTTTTTACTCCTGGCTGTAAGTCAATCGCCTGATAATAAATATCATCTGGAGACATTGCCATTAAATAACTGTCAGGCAACTCTAACTCTGGAGCCACAATATCAAAATCAGCAATTGTATCAAGCTGTAGTGTTTGTGCCAATTGCAATACACTTAAGTTCAAGTTATTCTCAGCCGCAACAAGAGCCTGCTCATCACTTGCTTTTTGCGCTTCTATTTGAAGCAGATCCCCTTTAGCAACAGCACCCGCTTCATATCTCTTCTTTGTTTGTAAGTAAAGCTTTTCGCTATTTTCTAATACAAGCGTATTGATATTAACCACCTCTTTATTGAATAACACTTGAAGATATTGACCTGCTATGTTTATCGCCACATCATTGCGCATGTCCTCAAGGTTATATGTAGCTACCAAATAATCTAGCTTGGTTTGCTTTATGGCGTTGTAATTATCCAATCCTCCGAATATGGTCCAATTAGCACTTAAAGTAGAAGAATTGGTCTGTGCGTTTGTCCCCCCTAGTGTACGTGTATTTGTTACGGGATCAATAGAACTACCAAATTGCCAGAAATACCCTGTGTTAAAATTTAGATTTGGAGCAGCATTGGCTTTAGCCGCATTTCTTTCTACTCTCGCCTGATCAATTGCTAAAGTGCTTTGCTTTATTTGAAGATTATTCTCAAAAGCATATTCAACACATTGTTCTAAGGTCCATTGATTTTGGCCCACAACGTGAAACCCCATTAAGACAAAAAGGGATACAATTAGTTTTTTCATAGTTTCTTTATACTAAGCAGTATAAGGGTTTTGCAGCAGAACAAATATAAAATTTAAGTAATGTCTTGCAGTAGCTTTTGCAAAACATTAACCTTCAACAATCTACTTGTCTGCCTTTTTATGTCTATACCAAAGAAATGCGATAGTGGCCATCATGATATAAGGGAAAGCCATGAGATACATAATTCCGTTGTTCAGGCCTACTGCAGCGGCACCTCCACCTTCAAGATTACTTTCAGCGACAGCTTTACACATAGAACACTGGGCCTCGGCTGTTTGAAATACAAAAAGAGACAGAACTAAGAATGTGATGTATAGAAACTTTTTCATTCTAATAATAAGGCGCTAAAAATAAATAAATCAGCACTCCAGTAAGGGCTACATAAAGCCAAACGGGATACGTTGTGCGCACTAACTTTTTGTGTTTATCAACAATATTGAGGTAGCCGTAGTAGTATGAGAATAAAATCATCGGCAGAGATATACCTGCCAAGATAATGTGGGAGAATAGAATGAAATAATAGATACCTTTCATATCACCACCGTACTTCGCATCTCCAGAAAAATAGTGATTCACAACATAGGACAATAGAAACACAACTGACAATATCATAGCCGTAGTGTTCAATTGTTTATGCAATGTTATTTTCTTATTCCTAATTGCCCAGAAAGTAGCCAATAACAATAAAAAAACCGTTCCATTTATCATCGCATTGAGCTTCGGTAAAAAAGAAACAAATGCGGGTTGATAGTCCATCTTGGGCAACTCATGTAAAATGATAACTAAGGCAAAAACAACTGCCGTGAACACCCAAATACCTCTTGTAACTCTTTTATCTACCATCAATCGTCAAACTTGAGTTGGTAGTGTTTCCACCTTTCGTATTCGGCTATCAACACTTTAATGTCATCCTCCATTTTATTGAGCTCTGAAACACTCATCGCATCGTAGCTGCCCACGATATTTCCGTTGTCATCTTTTCTTGAACGAATATTTCCATTCCAATCTACAACTACAACAGATTGTGAATGATTGTATCCGCCAGCGGCTGTTGAATCTTCATTTGCTGCTAGAAAGAATTTAGGGGCAAGCTGATGTGCTTCTTCTTGCGTGCCTCTTAAGAACCACCATCTTCTTTCTTGTACACCCAATTTTCTTGCATACTCTTGAAGTGCCTCAAGAGTATCTCTTTCTGGGTCTACGGTAATACTCACCATATTGAAATAATCAACACCTTTAAACCTATCTGAAACCTGCTTTAAATGAAAATTCATTGCAGGACAAATACTTGGACATGAAGTAAAGAAGAAGCTTACTACAGTTATGCCTTCAGTAATGCTGTCTTGTGTATAAGTGTTTCCAAACTGATTTTCGAAAGTGAGCTTTGGAACCTTGTAATACACCGTATCATTTACGCCATCTACTTGTTCAACAGTATAGGGACCAACGTGATCTAACGTTTTAAAAAACACCCCTTTTTGCAGATAAACAAAGGCTATATAAACTAAAACGGGTAGCACCAACAAGCCTAGTAGTGCTACCCTTTTTTTATTTTGATCTGTCATTTCCTAGTAAATACCAACTGCCTCATCAAAGGTGTAGTTACCTTCAACAAGTAAAATAAATGTTAAGTAGGGTATTAGGATAAGTGCTGGTAAATAAACGGCCCATTGAAAGCTTTTCTTTTCATCACCTAAGTGCATGAATACTGCCACAATGAAGTACGCCTTAATAATTGTAAGAATAATGAATACAGAATTCAACAAGCTTGTACCTGCTACTTCTGCCATTAAAAATCCGGGTTTAACAATACCCAATGCAACTTCTACAATAGTAAGTGCTAATAGGATGAAAAACGTTTTCCAAAGTTTTGCTGTGCTATTGCCTGCCATAATAATGCTGTTCTAAAAATTAAACTAAGTAGAAGAATGTAAATACGAATACCCAAACAAGGTCTACAAAGTGCCAGTATAATCCAACCTTTTCAACCATTTCATAGTGTCCTCTTCTTTCGTATGTTCCAAGGAATACGTTATAGAAAACGATAAAGTTCAACACCACTCCAGAAAACACGTGAAATCCGTGGAAACCCGTAATAAAGAAGAAGAAGTTGGCAAACTGTTTCTTACCATATTCATTGCGAGTCATGTTCGCCCCTTGTACAGCAAGTGCTTTAACATCCATAAGATTTGCCGCTGCTGCGTGAGGAATAACCAATTTCTCCTTTCCTGGCATTACCAATTCTAATGAACTGTTTCCTTTAAAAGCTTTTACCACTTCATCAGTGCTAAACTCTTCACCGTGGTTACTTGCATGACCATTTTCCATTCCATGCACCACCTGAGACAATGAAAGCTTTTCACCATCTGTGGTCACAACATGCATAATTACATTGTTCCCCAAACGGATATCTTTCATTTCTCCTTCTTGGGTTCTAGCCGTTACCATTCCTGGCTGGTTGATCTCGATAGCACCTCTATCTCCAACAATAAAGTGATACCACTCCCAAGCCTGAGAACCTAAGAATATAGCACCACCAACAATGGTTAGTGCCATCCAAAGAATTACTTTGTTTTTGTTATTGTGATGACCATGGTGAACCGCTAGTACCATAGTAACCGAACTCATAATAAGAATGAAGGTCATTAATGCTACATAAAGCAATGGTTGGTCTCCTTCAACAAAAGGAAAATGCGTAAATACATCTTCTGCTACCGGCCAGGTAAGCATGTTTTTGTAACGCATAAAACCATAAGCGGTTAAGAATCCAGAAAAAGATAATGCATCAGATACGATGAAAAACCACATCATGATTTTTCCATAACTAATAGCGAAAGGCTTGTTGCCTCCACCCCATACTTTTTCTGGCTGTTCCATATCTACAGTAGTAGCCATAATGTGTCTCTTAAAATTTGTGCAAGTTTAACGAATAAAAGATAAAAACATGAACAAAAACACCCACAAAACATCTACAAAATGCCAGTAGGTTGCGCATAAATCTATCCCTAAATAATCTTCATTGCTGTAACGCTTGTTAACAGCTTTAAAATAAGTTACAATAAGTACTACAATTCCAGCGAGTAGGTGCAGCACGTGAAATAATGTTATTACATATACCCATGATCCAGCAGTGTTGCTGCCAGGACCCGTAAAGAAAATACCTGAATCTTTTAATTCTTTCCAACCTATAAACTGAAACACTACAAATGCTACGCCCAATAGAAGTGCTGCCAACAAAAGGTTAGTGGCAGTTTTTGTTTTATTTTCTTTGATGTTCTTTACAGCGAAATGCAATGCCACACTGATGATAATAACTGTAATTGTGCTCGCATAAAAAATTTGAGGAAGTTGAAAAACTAGCCAATCTCCTTCAATCATTCTACTTGATCTGCTCACAATGTAGCCAGAAGTCAAACCTGCGAACATCATCATCATACCTGCAATAGATATCCACAACAATGGCTTTGCCGACTTTCTGCGCTGCTCCTTTAAAGTGATATTTCCAGACTCCATCTTTTCTTCCATTAGACGATCATTTTATCTACTACAAACACAACTTGCATAAAAGTGAGGTAAAGTATACTGGCTAACATCAGTTTTTTGGCATCTTTCTCAGTTTTACCCTTGTACATAGCTATAGCCTTATACAGCATAAATAATCCGAGTATCACCACAATAATTGTAGACGGTAAGGACAAATGAAGATCCCCAGTCAATCCTAGATATGGAAAAACCGACAAGACAATCATCCAAATGGTATAAACTATCGCCAATAAAGCAGAGAGCTCATCCTTTTTACGGGTAGGCAATAAGTAGTATCCAGCTTTAGCGTAATCGTTATACACCAACCATGCAATGGCCCAAAAATGTGGAAACTGCCACAAAAATTGCAGAGCGAAAAGAGCACCAGACTCAATTCCAAAGGAATTGGTTGCTGCCACCCAACCCAACATAAATGGAATGGCTCCAGGAATAGCTCCAACAAAAACAGCTAATGGACTGTATGCTTTTAGCGGAGTATAAACCAATACATATATAAATATGGACAATCCTCCAAAAAATGCGCTAAGCGGATTAATTAAATAAAGGAATGAAAGACCTATAAGCATTGCAATTGCCGAGAACACAAATGCATTTGCAACCGACATACGCAAGGCAGGTAATGGCCTGTTTTTGGTTCTTTCCATATAACCATCACGATCTTTCTCTAAGATCTGATTGAAGCCGTTGGAAGCCATAACCACCAGCATACCTCCAATAGAAAGTAAAAACACTTCTGCCCAAACAATGGTTTCAGCGCCTAATAAATAACCTGCAATTGCCGAGAATACAACACTAAAAGAAAGTCGAACTTTACCTAACAAGAGGTAATCCGCCATTTTAGCCTTTAAAGAAACATCAGAATTTTGTAGTGCTACTTGTCCTTTCAACTCCAAAAATTAAGGGCGCAAAAGTAAGTGTAGAATGCATGCAATCAAAGCACTAACGCTTCTTCTCACATTGCTCTATTAATTTAGAATGAAACTAAATAATGTAAATAATTAAGGGAAATTCTTGATGGTATAGAATAACATTGATGTTAAAACACAAAATCTACTTCAACACGAAATTGATAGGAAAACAATAGCTCTCTTCAACAGCCTTTCCTTCTTTATATTTAGGCACAAGAGTGGGAATACTACCCACTATTCTTTTCGCTTCATTATTTAAATCCTCGTACCTTCCTCTTTCAACTTTAATGTTGTTAACATTTCCCGTTTCTGAGACTATAAAACTTACATAGACTTTATCTGATTGTTGCATTTGCAAGGCGATCTCGGGATACACAAACTCCTCAGCACAAGCCAGTCTTAATCGCCTTGAAACATAAACAGCATGATCAAAAGTTTGAAACCCACTAAGCCCTTCTATAGTATACAAAGGAGTTTGTGAGCTGTCAACTTCATTTCGAAACATTCCGATGATCATTCGATCCATCTTTTTGTTCAGCGATAGGTTCTTTGTTCTATAGAGTGGATGAGAAACCTCAAATTGCACGGGAAACGCCAAAGAATCACGCACAATAAAAACACCAATTGAATCTGTAAACTCAATCTTTGCATCTTGATTAATGCTCACTCTTGCGCCTTCAATCCAACCCCCAGTTTCTTCGTCAAAAAGTCTTCCATAAAAAGATTGGCCATGTATTGTGTTCAAAACACAAATGCAGAATGTAAAAATTAGAATTATTGGTTTGGTTTTGTTAAACATAAATCAGCAGGATTATGTTTCTAGTGTAATTTAAAATTGATAGGGATATTCACTTTAAAGTTTACCGTTTTACCTCTTTGCATGGCCGGTTGCATCTGCGGCAACTTATTGATGGCCCTTAGCGCTTCTTTATTGAGAATCTCATGTTTCCCTCGTAGTATTTCTGCGTCTTTTACCTTTCCTTCTTTGTCTACAACGAAAGAAACATAAACCTTATCCTCCAAGTTATTATCCCTTGCCTCATCTGGGTACTGAACCGTTTTAGAAATGTGCATCATTATACCTCTTTGAAGACAACCAAAGCGATTAGATTCCTCTTCCTTTTCACATCCTGGGTAAACAGGCACACTTTCCACAAAAGTGAAAACTTCTTCATCTGAACTAGGCTCAACTTCCACTACTCCTTCTTGTTTTGAATTTTCTATCTCATTCTGAGCCAACGCGCCAAATGCAAAGCATGTAAATGATATGAATATGAATAGTTTTTTCATGGTCTTGATAATGATTAAATTTTAGTTCGAGAAATCTTGGTTAGAATTAGTTGCTCTTTTGCTGAACAATAAACCAAGGATTTAACAAATCTTCTTTGTTGTATTGCAATGGTAATTTATCATCATGACGTACCATTTCGAATCCTGCATTCACTGCAATAGCATGCCCAGCAGCTGTATCCCATTCCATCGTAGGTGCAAAACGTGGATAAACATCTGCAGACCCTTCAGCCACCATACAAATCTTTAATGAACTACCCTTACTCAAAACTTCGACTTCACCATGAGAATCTTTGAGTTCAGAAACAAAAGCTTCAGTTTCTGGCGACATATGTGAGCGACTACCCACAACAGTGAACTTTCGGTCTTCATTAAGAACAGGAAGCTTATCTCCAGCTTCGGTGAGATCCATAATATTTTCAGGCATTTGAGTTTTAGACCCAACACGCTCTAATTTATAAGAACCTATTTGCTGATTTGAGAAATACAATTCCTTTTTCACAGGAACATAAATAACGCCCAGTATTGAAACTCCATTTTCAACTAATGCAATGTTCACAGTAAACTCACCATTTCTTTTGATGAATTCCTTGGTTCCATCAAGCGGATCAACTATCCATAACTGATTCCAACCTTTACGCTCATCATAAGACATAGACCTTCCTTCTTCACTCAATACTGGAATTCCTGTACTTTCTAAAAAGGTCATTATTGATTCGTGAGCAAGTTTATCTGCCTTGGTCAATGGTGAATCATCTGATTTTAACTGAACGTCAAAATCATCGTCATTATATACATTCAATATTTCCTTTCCACCAGCTATAGCGGCCTTAATGGCAACAAGGGTTAATTCATTCATTAGAATATAGGTATTAAAAAAGCCCCGATAAACGGGGCGTAAACTTTATTGTAATTTGAAATTAATTGGCACTGTGTAAGACATCCTTACGGGCTTACCACGCTGTTTAGCCGGCTTCATTTTAGGAAGCAACTTGATCAATCGCGTGGCCTCATTGTTCAAATCTTCGTACTGGCCTCTTTCTACTTTAACGTTAGAAATCTTTCCATTTTTCTCTATAACGAAGCTTACCCATACTTTATCAGACAGTTGCATTTGCTTCGCCATTTCTGGATAAACAAAGTTC
>JAOARK010000554.1 GCA_025210575.1 Schleiferiaceae bacterium | reverse complement strand
GGATAAGCCGGGAATTGAGGCGTATTCTGAAAACGAAAGTGAAGTAACGGATAGAGAAAAGATTGTAGTTCTAGGTTCAGGGCCTAACCGTATTGGTCAGGGTATTGAGTTTGACTACAGCTGTGTACACGGGGTGCTTGCAGCGAGAGAGTGTGGTTACGAAACTATCATGATCAACTGTAACCCAGAAACGGTGTCTACGGATTTTGATACATCTGATAAATTATACTTCGAGCCCGTATTCTGGGAGCATATTTATGACATCATCCTTCACGAAAAGCCTACAGGGGTTATCGTTCAATTAGGTGGACAAACGGCATTGAAGTTAGCCGAGAAGTTAGAGCGTTATGGTATCCAAATTATGGGTACTAGTTACGATGCACTAGACTTAGCAGAAGACAGAGGTCGTTTCTCAAGCTTGTTGAGAGATATTGATATTCCTTATCCAAAGTTTGATGTAGCAACCAATGCTGACCAAGCGTTGGATATAGCTGACGATTTAGGATTCCCAATTTTGGTGAGACCTTCTTACGTGTTAGGTGGTCAAGGAATGAAGATTGTGATTAACCGAGACGAATTGGAGCATCACGTTGTTGAGTTGTTTAAAGAGTTTGAAGGTAACCAAGTGCTTCTTGATCACTACTTAGATGGTGCAATCGAGGCAGAAGCCGATGCAATTTGTGACGGTGAAAATGTTTACATCATCGGTATCATGGAACATGTAGAGCCATGTGGAATCCACTCGGGTGACTCAAGCGCAATGTTGCCACCATTTAACCTTGGTGACTTTGTAATGCAGCAGATTAAAGATCATACGGTGAAGATCGCGAAAGCGTTAAAGACTGTTGGTTTAATCAATATTCAGTTTGCCATTAAAAATGATACTGTTTACATCATTGAGGCAAACCCAAGAGCATCACGTACAGTACCATTTATCTGTAAAGCCTATGGTGAACCTTACGTAAACTATGCAGCGAAGGTGATGTTGGGTGAAAAGAAAGTAACCGACTTTGAGTTCAACCCTGAGTTGGAAGGATGGGCAATAAAGATTCCGGTATTCTCATTCAGTAAATTCCCGAATGTGAACAAGAATCTTGGGCCAGAAATGAAATCTACAGGTGAGAAGATCTACTTCATTGAAGACCTAAAAGATCCTGTATTTAAGAAATTGTACAGCGAAAGAAAACTGTATTTAAGTAGATAATCCATCATGGGTAAGTTTATATTATTAACCGTTCTAGCGTACTTTATTTTTAGGTCGCTAGATCGGTTTTTTAGACCCACTCCTCAAAATAGATCCACTTCGGATTCAAATCGTCAATCGTCAAAAACAAAAACGGATAACCTAAACAAACCTCACACAAAGTCTGTAATGAAAGACAATGTTGGGGAGTATGTTGATTTTGAAGAAATTGATGACGATACTGACAAGCAGAAGTAACGCATGGCATTTTTAAAAAGACTAAAATTTTACCTAATTGGTGTAGGGATTGGTACCCTCATGGTGCTTTTCATGTTCGGTGGTAGGGATGATATTCAATGTGCCTATTTTCCAAATGCTAGGACCCTTAAAAATATCGGAGAAAAAGAATTATTTGCCTCTGATTTGGCTAACTGTCAATACCTATGTGCGGGTTATGACAGCACGGCTATTGGTAATCTGTTAAAGGCAGGAAATGTTGACTTTGACAAGAGCGAAACCAAAAATGATAGTTGTAATGTGTATTACATTTCTTCAGAATTTGAAGGAAAGCCTATCGTTGCCTATTTCCAGAATTGCGATTCTATAGCGACTATTTTAAAGTATGATTTGCCTGTAACGATGGATTGCGATTGTCGCTAGTCTCTTTTTTCGTAAACGATCTCAAGTTTTATCCCATCTAGGTCTTTAAAGAATAGGGCGTAATAGTATTCTCCATGCTGAGGATAGAGTTGCGGTGGAGCAACAATATTAGCTTTGGTCTTGAGAACGGCCTGGTAAAGTGTATCTACTTCTTCTTTGCTGTTTGCCTTAAAAGCTAAATGATGTACAGATCCAGGTTTTCTGCGATGTACATTTTCTGATTCAAACTCTTTTCTGGGAGAATTGATTCCGATAGTGAGGTTTTCATGCACGTATTCAACCACATCAAAGTCATGTTTATCTACACGACCTTTTGATTTCATAGTTAGGTCAAAACCTAATATAGGCATAAGCTGATCGTAGAATTCTTCAGCTTTAGTAAAATCTTTAACCGTAAACTGAAGGTGGTCGATTTTAGGTTCCATAATAAATCAGGTTCAATTCTATATAAAGTTATCTTAGGAATCACAAAAATAAAAACCATGCCAGCAATAGAAAAGGACGTTGATTACACCATTGCAGTAGAGGATAAGATGAGTTACGGTTTAAATTTTATCATCGGCTTTGAACAGCCGGGAACCATACAAAAATTTGAAGGACCGCCAACCAACCCTGACCCCGAGTCGGGAAAAAGTACTTGGAAAACCTCTTTAGGAAAAGGTAAGGATATAAGGGGGAAAGAATTGGTGGTGTATGTTACTGCAAGAGATGAGAATCCTAAATTTAAAGAGGTAGGCGTGGTTTTAGATCTTTTAGACGAAACGAATGGGGAAACCACTCAGTTAGATCCCCAGAAATCAGGTTCTAACCATGAAAAGGATACAGCCAAAAACCAAGTAGTGATTTTTAAACATTTCATTCAATTCGTATGAAAAAGAGTTATGCCATGTTGTTGATGCTCATGTGGACCTTAAATGTAAAGGGTCAGAAAGAGCGATCAACAGAAATGACCATTCCCGAGTACCCTGCACTTTCTATTATCGGTTCTCAAACTTCAGAAATTACCAAACCTGGTGATTACACGGCACTTTTAGCTACGGTTGTGTCTCCAATGGTTTCTAATAATGGGACTATTCCCGCCAATTTAGCCTTAGAATTTAACCCCTATTATTTTGATGCAGACAGACGAACCTTAGACGAATATTTGAATCGTGATGCCTGGAGCAGCATTAAGCGAACGTCAAAAATTTCAATAGGTTCGAACACGTTATTAGGAAGTGACAGTATTACCTATGCGCGTGTGGGTTTGGGGTATAGAACATTTATATGTGATGGAACATTGACGAATCTTTATACCGAGAAAATAACCAATGCCGATTTGATTGGATCTTTGACTTTTTTAAAAGATAAAATACTGAGGAATTGGAAGAGAGATTCATTGTATAACATTGATGATGCTGAAGCTCAGAGTTTGATGAGTGTTTTGAAGTTAGATACAGAGTCTAAATTGGCTAAGGACATGATTACTATGCTTCAATCAGATAGACTAAGTATAGAGGAAAAGGCCGTAAAAATTGAGCAGATTAGAGATGCTTATGCAGATGATGAAGCTTCTTGGGTGCGCAAAGATGTTTATAATCGCTTTATTAGGTCTGGATTCTTTTGGGAATTTGCTGCGGCTGTGTCTATAGATTTTGCCCAACAAAAAATTGATAAAGGGGAGTTACAGCGATTTGGCGTGTGGAGTATTTTCACTTGGAGACCAAAAAAAGCAGAAGTCTTTGATGCAAGTGCATTGGTGCGCTATTCAAATTATTCCCTAGATCCCACAGTAGTCTTTAACCAGTCGGGTTCTTTTGGCGATTTGGGGGTAAACCTGAAATGGAAACCAGCCAAGTGGCTTACCTTAAGTGGCGAGTATATTTTACGCTACGGTTTTAATGACCATCAAATAAAGAATGGTGAAAACATGAGGGTCAATGTGGCTTCAGGTGCGCAAGAATCTAAACTATCATTGATTGGGGTAATTCATGTTACGGATAAAGTGTCTACAACATTTACCTATTCAAATATCAATGGGGAGCAGAGTTACAACACAGAAAATTTAAGTTCGTTGCTTATCGGGTTTACCGCAGCAATCTTGCCGGTAAAGTAAGCTGATTTTATAAATAATTGTGTTGCTACTTTCTTCTTTTCAATTCGTTTTTGATCAGCATTAATTCGCGACCCGTTTGGCCGGCAACAGAGGTATTTTCTTCCGCTCTTCTGAACAAATACGGCATCACATCATTCAAAGGACCGAAGGGTAAATATTTCACCACATTGTAT
>JAOARK010000553.1 GCA_025210575.1 Schleiferiaceae bacterium | reverse complement strand
TTCATTGCGGGATTAATCGGCTTGGTCCTTGTTCCTGTTTTTAAAACGTATACACATTTACCTCCATTTATGGGAATGATGCTGAGTTTGGGGATGTTGTGGTTGTTAACGGATATTTTGCACCGCAGAAAGAACATGGAATTCAGAAGTAAGTTTTCGGTTCTAGGAGCTTTACGTAAGATTGATACTCCTTCAGTATTATTCTTTTTGGGAATATTATTGGCAGTTGGCAGTTTGCAAGGAGCAGGTCAATTACATGAGCTTGCACATGGCCTAGATAAATCTATTGGAACCGACACTAAAGAAGGAGTGTATGCAGTGTCATTGATTATTGGTATTCTGTCTTCTATTGTTGATAATGTGCCTTTGGTTGCTGCTTCAATGGGTATGTACGAATTGGGCGGAGAGAATTTGTTCTTCCATACAAACGGGCTTTTCTGGGAATTCTTGGCTTACTGTGCAGGTACAGGAGGTTCTGCATTGATCATTGGTAGTGCAGCTGGTGTTGCCGTAATGGGACTAGAGAAAATGTCTTTTGGCTGGTACCTGAGAAATATGTCCGTTTTGGCTATCGTAGGATATTTAGCAGGTGCTGTGGTTTATATGCTTCAGTATTCTATTTTGCACTAAAGAATTCAATAAAATGTTTAAAGAAAGTCGCACCAATTGGTGCGACTTTTTCTTTTTAGTAATAAACCTTTAACTGTTGATAACACAGTTGGGTTCTGAGATTGCAGCTATTTATTTCTTCTAAGTTTGACCAAATTGGGAAACCTTGTACAATAAAAGGTGACCTATAATCATTATCTAAAAAACACAGAGTAGATGTATAGACCATTGATGCAAATTACGACCGACCAAGGAGCGGAAATGCTAGAAGATCAGGCACCAGTAGAGGAGACGCTTTCCATTTTAGATTTGATATTGAGTGGAGGGCCAGGAGGAATTGCCATAATGGTGGTTCTCTTTGCTTTGGCCATCGTTGCTGTTTACATCTACATAGAACGTTTTAGCGCTATTAAGGCTGCCAACAAGCTAGATCCAAATTTCATGAACAACATCAAAGACAATGTGATGAATGGAAATCTGGATTCTGCACAAGTGTTATGCGAAACTCAAGATTCTCCAGTATCACGAATGATCGGTAAGGGAATTAGCCGCATAGGTAAACCAGTTGCAGACATTGCTTCAACGGTTGAGAATCAAGGAAAGATCGAAATTCAAAGACTTGAAAGCAAACTCCCTATGCTCGCCACCATTTCAGGTGGGGCACCGATGATTGGATTCTTGGGAACAGTAATCGGTATGGTTTTAGCATTTAACGAAATGGCCAATGCGGGTGGACAGGTAAATCCGGCCATGTTAGCCGAAGGAATATACACGGCTATGACTACTACCATTGCTGGATTGGCTGTGGGGATCATTGCCTATTTTGGATATAATATTTTGGTTTCAAGAGTAGAACGTGTAGTTCACAAAATGGAAGTGAATGCTACAGAATTCTTGGATTTACTGCATGCTGACGCTTAAAATAACGTATCATGAATTTAAGATCGAAAAGTAAAGTTAGTGCCGAGTTTAGCATGTCTTCTATGACAGACCTCGTGTTTCTGTTGTTGATCTTTTTCATGCTTACTTCTTCGGTTGTAACCACTACCGCCTTTGATGTAGTTTTACCAAAGAGCAAAACACAAACGGTGAACAGGGAGAATGTTAAAGTACAAGTAACAAAAGACTTGGATTATACCGTGAATGACGATAAAGTTTCTAAGCAAGGGCTTGAATCGGCAATTTTAAGTGCTGTAGAAGGAATTGAGAATCCAGTTGTAGTGCTGGGTGTTGATGGTGAAATATCTACAAATGAAACAGTTTTTGTACTTGATATTGGTTACAGAAACGGTTTAAAAATGACTCTCGCAACAAACGGAAAATAATGAATTGGCCTAGCGATATACATCACAAGAGAGCAAGAGTAGGAACAGCAATATTCATGATTTTGCTATTGCTATTCATTTTCTTTTTTGGGCTTACTTATTTAAACCCACCACCGAATAGTGGACCGGAGATAAATTTTGGTTTTGATGAAACAGGAGGTGGGAATACGGCCTCATCTGAACAAGTTGAGCAGCCTGTAGAGGAGCAATCACAGCCAACACCTCCTCAAACGTCAGAACCCACTCCTGTGGTAGACGATCAGGTGGTAACACAAGATGTAGTGGATGCGGCAGCAGTATCTCAAGAAGAGACAAAACCCAAGGTGAAAGAAACACCTGAGAAAGTGGAAGAACCCGTAAAGGAAGAGCCAAAGCCGGATACAAAAAAGTTGGATAATCTTTTCTCAAAAACGAAGAACCAACAAGATGCCAGTAAAAATGATGGTAATAAGTCGGGTGAAGGAACTACCACTGGGGGTGGAGATCAAGGAAAAGTTACTGGAGATAGAAATAGCGACAGTCGTGAAGGTTTTGGAGGTCCAGGTGATGGAAGGCTGGGCGATGGTAGAAATATTTTAGCTAAACCAAGACCAGATTATCCTTGTGATGCTGAAGGAAGAGTTGTTGTTAAAGTATATGTTGACAGAACTGGAAAAGTGGTTCGTGCTATTCCCGGTGAAAGTATTCCAAATGGAAAGGCTTCTACAACTGCAGATGATTGCTTGTACAGAGAAGCAAAAAAAGCTGCTCTAAAAACGAAATGGCAGGATGATGCCAATGCCAAAGAACAGTCTTATGGATACATTATCTATAATTTCTCAAAACACTAAAATTGACGTATCAAGAAACATTGGATTGGCTATTTAGTCAATTGCCGATGTACCAGCGCACCGGTGGAGCCAATTATAAAATTGACTTGGAGAAAACCTGGGCTATGGTAAAAGCGTTAGGTAACCCTCATGA
>JAOARK010000552.1 GCA_025210575.1 Schleiferiaceae bacterium | reverse complement strand
TTGCGTTCTAGAGGAGTACCAGAAAGAGAAGCAAAAGCGATGTTGATGTATGCCTTCTCTAACGATGCGTTAGAGCACGTAAACATCCCTGAATTGAAGAAAAAACTAAATATGCTCATCGCCAAGAAATTAGGCGTTGATCTAGAATTTGAACTATAAATGGTCAAAGAATTCAACATAGCAGAAATCCGCGAGGCTTTTCCGATTCTTCATCAAGAAGTAAATGGCAAGCCTTTGGTGTATTTAGACAATGGTGCTACAGTGCAAAAGCCAAAAGCGGTAATTGATGCTATTTCGAATTACTATGAAACCATAAACGCAAATGTTCACCGCGGTGTGCATAGCCTGAGTCAATGGGCTACAGATGCCATGGAAGGAGCAAGAGAAAAAGTTAGAGCACACATAAATGCGCCAAGTACCAAAGAAATCATCTTTACTTCTGGCACTACAGATAGCATCAACATCATTGCTTCAAGCTTCACCACTTTCGTGGGAAAAGAAGATGAGATCATTATCTCTGCCATAGAGCACCACAGTAACATTGTGCCTTGGCAAATGCTTTGCGAAAGAACTGGAGCCACACTAAAAGTGATTCCCGTATTAGACAATGGCGAACTAGATCAGGATACTTACGCTGAATTACTTTCTGCGAAGACGAAAATGGTTGCTTTTAACCACATCTCTAACAGTTTAGGAACGATCAATCCTGTAAAGGAAATGATTGCTGCTGCACATGAAGTTGGTGCTGCCGTTTTAATTGATGGCGCACAGGCATTGCCACATTTAAAAGTGGATGTGCAAGATCTTGATGCAGACTTTTACGCTTTCAGCGGACATAAAATGTATGCCCCAACAGGAGTTGGAGTTTTATTCGGTAAAGAAGAGTGGCTGAATAAGCTACCTCCTTATCGCGGTGGTGGTGAAATGATTGCCACGGTGACTTTTGAAAAAAGCACCTATGCCAGTCTACCTCATAAATTTGAGGCCGGAACACCAAACGTAGCAGGAAACATTGCTTTAGGTGCCGCTATTGATTTCATGAATGAAATTGGTTTAGACGCTATTGCATCACACGAAAGTGAATTGGTGGCGTATGCCACCGAGAAACTTATGCAAATTGAAGGAATGAAGATCTACGGTATCGCTAAAAACAAAGCCGGTGTTATTTCTTTCAATATAGACGGTGTGCATAATTACGACTTGGGCGTGATCTTAGATAAACTAGGCATTGCCGTAAGAACAGGACATCATTGCACACAACCGATAATGGATAGATTTGGTATTGCCGGGACTGCTAGAGCAAGTTTTGGAATGTACAACACCAAAGAAGACATAGACAAATTTATTGCTGGCGTGGAGCGAGCGAAAAACATGTTACTATAAGTATGACAATTCAAGAAGCACAGACGGATATCATTGAGGAATTCGACATGTTCGAAGACTGGATGGAGAAGTATGAGCATATCATCACTTTAGGGAAAGAGCTTCCTTTAATTGATGAGCAATACAAAACAGAAGACAACTTGATCAAAGGTTGTCAGAGTCAGGTTTGGTTGCATGCCGAAATGGAGGGTGACGTAATGAAGTTTACCGCTGACAGTGATGCGATCATCACCAAAGGCATTATTGCTGTAATGATTCGCGCTTTAGATGGTCAGAAACCTGAAGATATTGTGAATGCCGATATGGCGTTTGTAGATGAGATCGGATTAAAAGAACACCTTTCTCCTACCCGTGCTAATGGATTGGTAAGCATGATTAAACAAATGAAATTTTACGCCTTGGCGTTTCAAACACAACGGATAAGATGACGGAGTATACTGAAAAGCAAATGCAAAAAATTGGCGAGGACATCGTTGATGTACTCAAGAGCATTTACGACCCTGAAATCCCAGTTGATATATATGAACTTGGACTGATCTATGACGTTCAAGTAAGTACCGAAGGAGATGCGAAAATCTTGATGACATTAACATCACCTAATTGTCCGGTTGCTGAATCTTTACCTGTAGAGGTTGAAGAAAAATGCAAAACCCTTCCAGAAGTGGACAGTGCCGAAGTGGAAATTACTTTTGACCCACCTTGGGATAGAGATATGATGAGCGAAGAAGCTAAGCTTGAACTTGGTATGTTATAAATTTTAAAGCCGAATCGAATGATTCGGTTTTTTTAACTCTTTTTGTTAACCAATTCCTAAAACCACCATTAAGCTAGACTTTATTAATAAAACAACGTTTTGTTTTAAAACTTGATCTTATGACTGTAGGTATTGACGCAATTGATTTTTACACTCCACAAACTTATTTGCCTATTGAATTACTTGCCGATGCAAGACAAATAGAATATGCAAAGTTGAATAAAGGACTTGGTCTTAGCGGCATGGCCGTATGTGATGTAAATGAAGATGTGGCCACAATGGGAGCCAACGCAGCTATTAAAATCATAGAAAGAGAAAAACTGGATCTAAACCAGATTGAACGAATATACCTTGGAACTGAAAGTGCTTTGGATGCAGCTAAGCCAACAGCATCTTACATTTCACAAATAATTGAAGAACATTTCAAGCAACCGCGAGGATTGCAGAATTGTGACGTATTAGACATGACTTTTGCTTGTGTTGGCGGAATTGATGCCCTTCACAATTGTTTGGACTGGATACGCTTAAACCCGTCCAAAAAAGCAATTGTAATTGCTGCCGACAATGCAAAATACGAGTTGTCTTCTGGAGGAGAATACACACAAGGAGCTGGAGCTGTTGCTATGCTTTTAACTTCTAATCCATCGATTTTAGCCATAGACCCTGAAATTGGTGTTGCTACTGAAAGTGTAGGAGACTTCTTTAAACCTAGAAGAACAGAACATGTTGGTGATCTTTTCAAAAGAGCAGCTCAAATTCTAGGTCAAGATATTTCAGAAACAGATCTAAAGCAGCTTCTAGAAAACAATAACGATCAATTTTGGAGTCAGCAAAACCAAGAAATTGAAATTCACAAAGACGAACCTGTATTTGACGGGCAGTTCTCTAATGAATGTTATACCGCCAGAATAACCGAGGCTTTTGACCATTACAAAAGCCAGCGAGAAGTAGATGCAATTCAAGATTGGACACAGCTGATTTTTCACCTTCCATACGCATATCAAGGCAGAAGAATGCTAACACCTATGTGGATAGATTGGATGGTTGCAAAAGGAGAAATAAACAAATTGGAAGATGAAATTGGAGAAAGCCTTCCTAATAAAGCGGAAAACGCCTACAGCACATTTGTAAAAGCAGCCAGTAAGACAAACTTGTATAAAACATTTGTGACTACGCATATTGAAAAAGGAGAAAGAGCTTCTTCTCAAATTGGCAACATGTATACCGCTAGTATTTTCATGAGCTTGTTAAGCTTTTTATCCGCTGCAGCGGAAGAAAACCAGGAACTAGCACAAAACAGCATCGGATTCTTTAGCTACGGAAGTGGATCAAAGTCAAAAGTATTCAGTGGTGAAGTTCAAGAAAAATGGAAATCAAAAATTGAGCATTGTCGACTGTTTGAAACTTTGAGTCAACGTACAGCGATAGACTTTGAGACTTATGAAGCACTCCACAACAATAAATTAACGACTCCAATCTTATCCAAGAATAAACCTGCGCTCAAAGCAATTCAAAATGCAAAGAACAAGGAAGGCTATAGAACTTATTCAGTTTAAATCAAAAAAGCCGAATCAATGGATTCGGCTTTTTGTTATTCGAAATATTCAATTATGTAGATATTCTTACCTATAAGTCGTTTCTTATAATCCATTACATTTTGAGTTATGACATTTCCTTGTTCGTCTAACTCATAGCCAAATCTTAAACTTTGTTTTTTATACCCTTCATGCATAGATGAGATTTTTCGACCATTCTCATCATAGTTATATTCAGTCTTAGATCCGTTAAAGTAAAATGCAATCCAATTGCCTTTTTCGTCATATTCAAACTCTTGGACTATATCTTGCTGCGTTCTGTACTCTCTATCCGCCTTTGTTACATTACCTTGGGCATTATAAGTGTAGATTACCCTAGAAACAGCAACGCCCTCATTTAATGTCTCCGTTTTTTCTATTTGTGCTGCTTCATTGTAATAGAACTTTGTCGTACTGCTGTCACCAACGATTTCAGTAAGTTGCATTTTATCGTTGTAGTAATAAGTCGAGTTACCTCTACTTGAAGTAGAGCTCAATCTATTTCCTTTGTTATCTACTTCATATTTAATCCACCAGTCCTTCCACATCCCTGGTTGACCTTTCGTATATACCAAGTTTCCTTGTAAATCGAACTCGTTGTATGATGTGTCGATCTCAACGTTTCTCTTTTCATCCTCGAACTGAAACCACGTTGTTACCGACCTTACGTTTCCTTTAAGTTCTCTATCAGCCAATGTTTCTTTTTGCTGATTTGGATCAAACTGAGCAATTGAAATTTGAAAAGAGGC
>JAOARK010000551.1 GCA_025210575.1 Schleiferiaceae bacterium | reverse complement strand
GTATTTAGAAGAATGGGCATCAAATTTGAGCAGAAAGGTGATGATCTCTATGTGCCGGCACAAGAACACTATCAGATAGAAAACTTCATTGATGGTTCTATCATGACCATTTCTGATGCGCCATGGCCTGGTTTCACGCCTGATCTTTTGAGCATTATTTTGGTGGTAGCTACACAAGCCAGAGGAAGCGTTTTAATTCATCAAAAGATGTTCGAAAGCCGCTTATTCTTTGTAGATAAACTGATAGATATGGGAGCACAGATAATTTTATGTGACCCCCATAGAGCCACTGTTAATGGATTAGACCGTAAGCAATCGTTGCGTGCTACGACTATGACATCACCTGATATTAGAGCGGGTGTATCTTTGTTAATTGCTGCTATGAGTGCCAAAGGAACAAGCACCATCCATAATATTGATCAGATAGACCGTGGATACGAAAAAATTGATACACGCCTAAATGCATTGGGTGCAGAAATAATTAGAGTAAATTAAACAGATGATGAAAAACTTAAAGAAAATTGGATTTGCTACGGTGTTAATAGCCGCCATTACAGGATTTGCCTTTGTAAATAACCACTATAATGCTGAAAACCCAGTAGCCAACGCTCAAATGGCTAATTTAAATATTGGTGACAAAGCTCCAGAATTAGCCTTCTTAAATCCTGATGGAAAGGAAATGAAGTTAAGCGAACTTCGTGGAAAAGTTGTGCTTATTGATTTTTGGGCAAGTTGGTGTAGACCTTGTAGAGCTGAAAATCCAAACTTGGTAAGAGCTTACAACAAATTCAAAGACAAAAAATTCAAGAATGGTAAAGGGTTCGAGATCTTTAGCTTGTCTCTAGACCAGAACAAAAGCTCTTGGGTAAATGCCATTGAAAAAGACAAACTTACCTGGGATTACCACGTGAGCGACTTAAAATACTGGAAATCTGAAGGAGCAAGAATCTATAACATTAACTCTATTCCATCTCAATTTCTAATTGATGGTAAAGGAGTGATTATTGCTAAAAACCTAAGAGGTCAAGCTTTAGATAATGCTTTGGCTAACCTTATGGTGAAATAATATTATCCAAAATTCATTTTAACCCGCATCCTATCAGATGCGGGTTTTTTAATGTCATATCGCTTATGACATGATGACACGAATATGCGATTGGCAGAGGATTTGATAAAAGAATGGCCGGTTTAAAAAAGATTTTAAACATGAGTAAGAAAAAGAGCAAAAAAGAAGATATAAAGATGGATGATGTAAATACAACAGAAGTTGTAGACAATCCAGCAGAAGAAGGCAAGAAAGCTAGTGAGAATAATGAAAAAGAGCCAGTTGAAGTAACTGATGAAGACAAAATTGCCGCTCTTGAAAAACAATTAGCCGACCAAAAAGATAAGAACCTTCGCTTGTTTGCAGATTTTGAAAATTTGAGAAGACGCACGGCAAAGGAGAAAATTGAAATGTTCTCTACTGCCAATAAGGAATTAATGTCTGCCTTACTGCCAGTTTTGGATGATTTTGGTAGAGCCATGAAAAACCTCAAAGAGTTAGATGCTAAAAAAGAGGTTTTAGAAGGTGTTGAATTGATCCATTCTAAGTTTGAAAAAACCTTGGAAGGCAAAGGCCTAAAAGCAATGGAAGATACCACAGGGAAAGAATTTGATGTAGATGTTATGGAAGCGATCACTCGTATTCCTGCACCTTCTCCAGAAATGGGTGGTAAAGTGATTGACGAAATTGAGCGCGGTTATAAACTGGGCGATAAAATATTGCGCTACTCTAAAGTAGTAGTAGGCGAAAAAGCAGAGTAAATTCTTTTCGCCTTAAGCGAGAATAAAGACATACGGCATGAGTAAAAGAGATTATTATGAAGTACTAGGTGTATCTAAAGGGGCATCTGAAAGTGAAATTAAAAAGGCCTACCGTAAGGTGGCTATTAAATATCACCCAGATAAAAACCCAGACGATAAAGATGCTGAGGAGAAATTCAAAGAAGCGGCAGAAGCCTATGATGTGCTGAGTAATCCTGAGAAGAAGCAGAAATACGACCAATTTGGTCATCAGGCATTTCAAGGTGGAGCTGGAGGATTTGGAGGCGGCCATGGCATGAACATGGACGACATCTTCAGTCACTTTGGAGACATCTTTGGTGGCGGTGGTTTTGGTGGCTTCGGTGGATTTGGCGGTGGCGGTGGTAGCCACGCAGCCAGAGGAAGTAACCTTCGCGTTAAAGTGCGTTTAACTCTTGATGAGATTGCCAATGGCGCTGAGAAGAAACTCAAGATTAAACGTAGCGTTCCTGCCGCAGGATTAACCTTTAAAACTTGTCCTGTGTGTAAAGGAGCAGGACAAGTAACCAGAGTTGCCAACACCATTTTAGGTCAAATGCGCACCGCCTCTACTTGTAACAATTGTAGCGGAACCGGCAAAGTGGTTGACAAAAAACCAGCAGGTGTTGGAGCTGATGGATTAGAACGCAAAGAAGAGGTTGTATCTGTGAAGATACCTGCAGGTGTAGTTGATGGAATGCAGCTTCGTGTAAGTGGCAAAGGAAATAGTGCTCCTATGGGCGGTGCAGCGGGAGATCTTTTTGTATTAATTGAAGAGGTTCCCCATGAAGAGTTAACTCGCGATGGCGAGAACATTCATTATGATATGTATGTTTCTTTTCCTGATGCTGTTTTAGGAAATTCAGTAGAGATTCCTACCATTGGTGGAAAAGCAAAGATCAAGATCGAAGCGGGTGTTCAATCAGGTAAAATTCTTCGTTTAAAAGGAAAAGGATTACCACGTATCGAGGGCTATGGCAAAGGTGATCTATTGGTACACATTAATGTGTGGACACCAAAGCATTTGAATTCAGATCAAAGAAAGATGATGGAGAAAATGCAGAAAGAAGAGAACTTTGCGCCAAATCCAGGTAGAAACGAAAAGAGCTTTTTCGAGAAAATGAAAGAGATGTTCTCATAGAACATGAAGTATATAAAGATCAAGCCGCTCACATGAGCGGCTTTTTTATTGAGTTTTTTTCACGGCAGCTTCCATCATATCAACAAGAACAGCTAAATCTACATCGCTCAATTTATTGATATAGAGGCATCCTTTGCCGGTTTTATGTTTCCCCAATTTGGGTAACAATTCCGCTTGGTGGGTTAATCCTCCCATTAAATAAAGCGTTAAACTTTGTTTTCTTGGAGAAAAACCAATTTGAAACCAATCTCCCTCTCGCCCACTGGCGTATTTATAATGATAATTACCAAATCCGATAATGCTTCCACCCCACATTATCGGTTCAGCTCCAGTCACATTTTTCATCATTTCTAAAAGCGTAAAACTGTCTTTCTTTTTCTGAGGATGCTCTACCGATTCAAGAAATTTGATCACCGAAGCATCATTGGGTTTTGTCTTAAGTTCTGCCATAACCAAAGCTTTGTTTAAAATTAAAAACTCTTTAACAGATTCTGTCTTTATGCAATCAATTTACTTTCTGCGCTATGCTTACATTTAACGCTCAAAACTAAAACGGTCTATGAACATTCTTGAAGCCCGAAACATTACCAAAACATATGATGGGCATACTGCTTTAAATGACCTCTCCATTGAAATTCCCAAAGGGAGTGTCTATGGCTTACTCGGTCCAAACGGTGCTGGAAAAACATCATTCATTCGAATTATCAATCAGATCACCGCTCCAGATTCTGGATCCATTCTTTTAAATGGTTCACCCATCACGAGAGAGGACATCTATCACATTGGCTATTTACCCGAAGAACGAGGTTTATATAAAAAAATGAAGGTAGGTGAGCAAGCCATGTACTTAGCTATGCTGAAAGGGCTTTCGGCCAACGAAGCAAAAGCCAAATTGAAAGAGTGGTTTGTAAAGTTTGAGATTCAAGATTGGTGGAATAAAAAAGTGGAAGAATTGAGCAAAGGAATGGCTCAAAAAATCCAGTTTATCGTTACGGTTGTGCATGACCCCAAATTGCTCATTTTCGATGAGCCTTTTTCGGGGTTCGACCCCATCAATACGGAGTTGATCAAGCAAGAGATCAAAAACTTAAATGATAATGGAGCTACCATTATTTTCTCAACGCACCGTATGGAATCGGTGGAAGAGATCTGTAACCATATTGCATTGATCAATAATTCAAAGAAAGTTTTAGAAGGCAGTGTGGCTGAAATTAAATCACAATACCGCACACATACCTTTAAGATTGCTATTCACAATCCTTCTAGTAACATTGCTTTAAGCGAGCATTTCAGTTTGACTGATCAATTAGAAACGGAATATGGTAAAGAACTGACCATTAAGATAAACGATGGTGTAAGCCCCAATGTGCTTTTGCAAGAAGCTAGTAAAATTGGCGACATCTATCATATGGAAGAGGTCATTCCTTCCGTAAACGACATATTCATTAAAACAGTAGAATCAGTAGAATAAAGACTTAGAAATGAACAAAATTGGATTAATCGCAAAACGCGAGTTTTCTTCGAGAGTAAAAAAGAAGTCATTTCTAATCATGACTTTATTGGGGCCTATTTTATTTGGAGCCATAATGGTTGTGCCTATTTGGCTAGCCACGCAGGGTGAAGACACCAAACATGTTTTGGTATTGGATAAAACAGGGGTTTGGAACTTTCAGGATTACCGAAACAAACAGTTGGGGAAAACCAACGATACGGTAAATAATATTTTCACCTCCACCCTTCCTCCTGAAACAACATTAGAGAATGCGAAAGAGATGTACCTGAATGATGATGGATATTATGCGCTCCTTTATATTCCTAAAAGTGAAAGCGACAAGCCTGACCTTCAATACAGCTTAAATTTAAGTAAGCTTTATGGAAGAAAAGATATTAGCATTTCCGTTCAGCGCTATTTAGAAAGAAGGATTGAAAAAAGCGCCTCAGAGTTGATCTTATTAGAAGCCGGAGTGACCTACGACAAGATCAAAGAAAGTAAAATCGATATTTCGGTGAATACCATATCATTAGAGTCTGGAGATGAAAAAGCCAGTGCCACACCCATAAAAATGGCAGTCGGTTATATAGCTGGTTTTGCTATTTACCTTTTCATTTTCTTGTACGGAGCACAAATAATGCGTGGCGTAATTGAAGAGAAGTCAAACCGTATTGTTGAAGTGATCATTTCATCGGTTAAGCCTTTCCAGTTAATGATGGGAAAAATAGTAGGTATTTGTGGTGTGGCCATTTTACAAATTGTGATATGGGTGGCTTTGAGTGCTGTTATTTCTTCAGTTATTAATGGTGTGTACTTTTCTGAAGGCTTCTCGCCAGAGGTGTTGGCTCAATCGCAAGCAAGCGGTGCAGATTTAAGCGGTGCCCAAGAAGCTTTCCTTGCCTTTCAATCCATTCCTTTTGGTTTGATCATTCCGACATTTATCTTCTTCTTTATTGGTGGTTACATGTTATACGGATCATTCTTTGCGGCCATTGGTTCTGCAGCAGATAGCGAAACTGATACACAGCAATTCATGCTGCCCATTACTATTCCATTAATAGTAGCTATTATGGTGGCCAGGCGAGTAATTGAAGATCCAGCTAGCCCCATGGCCTTTTGGGTTTCTATCATACCACTCACATCTCCCATTGTTATGATGGTGCGCTTACCATTTATTGGTCTTACGCCTGATTTATTTATTTCAATGGCTCTACTTGTTGTATTTTTCATATTCTCTACCTGGGTAGCTGCTCGCATTTATAGAGTGGGTATTTTAATGTACGGTAAGAAAGTAAACTACAAAGAGCTGATGAAGTGGATTAGATACAAAGGTTAACGTGAAAGAGAAAGTAGAACAGATATTAGGTTTTGAGTTGATCTCATGGGGTAATGGTGAACATCATTTGCTTGTGGGAGAACTCTTAGCCGTTGTTGTTCTCTTCTTATTAGCGAAACTGACTCTACTTCTAGTTAAAAAATTCATCAATCGCAGAATAAAAAGAACTCGTTTAGATGAAGGCCGTGGTTATGCCATTCTTCAACTAACCACCTACTTCGTTTATACCATAACCATTCTGTTGTCCCTTGACTTTGTTGGGTTTCACATCACTGTAATTCTTGCCAGTTCTACAGCTCTACTTGTTGGTTTGGGTCTTGGACTTCAAGATGTGTTTAAAGACTGGGTTGCTGGTTTTGTGCTATTAGCAGAACGCTCTATTACCGCGGGAGACATTGTAGAAGTTGATAAAATTGTTGGGGAAGTGGAACAAGTAGGTTTACGCACCACCATTCTTAGAACGAGAGATGATATTATACTGGTTTTACCCAACCAAAGGCTTACATCTAATTATGTAATTAACTGGACGCAAAACAAGAAAACCACCCGTTTCGCGATTGATGTGGGTGTAGCTTATGGATCGGATACCTCTTTAGTGAAAAGGCTTTTGTTAGAAGCGGCTGACAATCACAACTTAGTGAACAAACATCCAAGTCCACTGGTATTCTTTAGTGACTTTGGCAATAGTTCCTTAGATTTTAAACTGCTTTTCTTTTCGGATGAATTACTAACTATCGAAAGAACCAAGAGCGATCTGCGATTTCTGATCGATAAAAAATTTAGAGAAAATGGAGTTACCATTCCATTTCCACAGCGAGACTTGTGGATTAAAAATCCAAAAGACCTTCAACCTCAAAACCCTGAATCCTTTACAGATTGATAACAGCAATTCTTGATCTTGGTTCAAATACTTTTAACCTCTTGGTGTATGACTTTGAAAAAGAAAGCATGCTATTCAGTGAAAAGCTGCCTGTAAAAATTGGACAATCGGGCTATAAGGAAAAAACAATAACTCAAGAGGCCATGAATAGGTCTACGGATGTCTTGCAGAAACATCTAGAAAGCGCAAAAGTATTTGGAGCTACCGATATCGTTGCTTTTGGTACTTCTGCTATTCGTTCGGCTAATAACAAGAATGAATTCGTTTCATTCATTAAAGATGAAACAAGCATTGAGATTAATGTTATTAATGGCATACAGGAAGCCGAGCTGATCTATCAAGGAGTAAATCAGACGCTAAGTTCTCGAGATCAAGACTATCTTATCATGGATATTGGTGGCGGGAGTACAGAGTTTATTCTCGTTAAAGACCAGAATCCCGTATGGATGCATAGTTTTGATTTGGGCGTTTCCAGAATATTGGAATATGTCAAGCCAAAGAATCCATTAAATCAAGTGGATAATGATAAACTTCATGAACTTTTAGAGCTTGAATTAGCTCCATTAATGAAAGCTTTAGAAGATTTTCCAATAAAGACATTGATTGGAGCAAGCGGTTCGTTTGAATCCTTTTTCAGCATGTTAAATTTTGATGAGCAAAAATCAATAGGAAAAGTACTTTCCTTCGAAAGTGAAAGACTGATGAAATTAATGGGTGAGTTAGTACAAAGTACACTTGAGGAACGATTGAACAGAAAAGGCTTGGTTAAAATGCGTTCAGATACCATACATTTAGCCGCGGCATTATGTTTGTATCTGCAGAAGCAATACAACTTTACACAAATAAAATATTCTGATTATTCTCTCAAAGAAGGAGTAATCATGAACCTAAAAGAAAATACATCGATATGGCAAAGATCCTTGTTGTAGAAGACGAAGCAGCGATAAGAAGAGTATTGGTAAAAATATTAACAGAACAAGACGGCAGTTATCAAATAGATGAAGCAGAGAACGGAAAAGTAGCGATAGAAAAAGTGAAAGCCGATGACTATGATCTGGTTCTTTGTGACATCAAAATGCCTGGAGTCGATGGCATTGAAGTCTTGGATGCCATTATGAAAGAGAAACCTGAAACGGCAGTAGTCATGATCTCCGGACACGGGGATTTAGATACCGCGGTAGATTGCATCAAAAAAGGAGCGGTTGACTATATCTCTAAACCGCCCGATTTAAATCGACTATTACAAACCGTTAAAATGGGCCTGGAACGCAAAGACTTGGTGGTTGAAAACAAAGTCTTAAAAAGAAAGGTGACCAAGAAATACCAAATGGTTGGATCATCAGATGCGTTGGGACAAATCAACGATATGATTGACAAGGTTGCCCCAACTGATGCACGTGTAATGATTATGGGACCCAACGGTAGTGGTAAAGAGTTAGTGGCGCATCACTTACATGAAAAAAGTGATCGTTCTAAAGAGCCTATGATTGAAGTGAATTGCGCGGCCATCCCTTCAGAGCTTATAGAAAGTGAGCTTTTCGGCCACAAGAAAGGAGCATTTACCTCAGCCATTAAAGACCGAAAAGGTAAATTCGAGTTAGCTAATGGAGGCACCCTATTCTTAGATGAAATTGGTGATATGAGTTTGTCGGCTCAAGCCAAAGTTCTCCGGGCATTACAAGAGCACAAGATTACTCCCGTAGGTGGAGACAAGTCTATTAAGGTGAATGTTCGTGTATTAGCCGCTACCAATAAGGACTTGAAAAAGGAAATCGCAGAAGGACGATTTAGAGAGGATTTATTTCACCGCTTGAGTGTGATTGTTATAAATGTACCGGGGCTTAATGACCGTAAGGATGATATACCTGAGCTCACTGATCATTTCAATCATGCAATAGCCAATGAGTACGGTAATGCTCCAAAACATTTTACTCCAGAAGCCATCGCTGAGCTACAAAAACTAGATTGGAGCGGGAATATTAGAGAATTCAGAAACGTAATAGAGCGGCTTATCATCCTTTGTGGAAAGGACATTACAGATAAAGACGTCCAGCTATTTGCGAATAAGTAGGAATAAACTTTCAATTGTTTAAAACTCAAAAGTCTGATTGTCAAAGTGATGGTCAGACTTTTTGTATTTTGAGGGTATAACTCAAAACCTCAAAGACATGAAAAGAATTATTATTTCAATTTTCGCGCTCTCAATGTTTTTTAATACAAATGCTCAAGTTGAAAAAGGCGCCATAGCCTTGATGGGTGGTATCCATGTATTAAATGACATGCAGAGAGAAGAACTGGGCTCTTTAGGAACTACCTATAGTCGTTTCAATAGAACAAATGTTGATTTCGGTGGAATGTACTTTTTAGGAACACAGTTTGCTCTTGGAGCAGCCCTATTAGTAAATAATAGCGCTTCCCTTTCTGGTACAGATCAAAATGACTTAAAACTGAGCAGTAGCCGTGCACTTACAGGTGGTCGAATTTTTGGTCGCTATTATCACCCTTGTTTTGCTCCACGATTTTACACCTTTGGTCAGGTAGATCTGAGTTTTGCCGGGGGTGCAAACAAATCGTATGACGGAGATGGAAATGAAGAGTTTGTTGACAATGTTTCGCAAGTTGGCGCAGGGATAAGAACAGGTATCTCCTATTTCTTAATTCCAGCAATAGCATTAGAGATGAACTTTGGATTGTTTGGCTGGCAACAAACAACAACAACGAACAGTGATGCGGAAGATATCAAGTCGGTAAATAACACTTTTGAATTCTTAGCGCTTTCTAAAACAATAACATTAGGTTTTTGTTGGTACTTAGGAAGAAGCGGAGGATTTGCTAATTAATTTTAGAAACAACACAATTTAAAAGCGCCAAATGGCGCTTTCTTTTTTTTATCCTCTTTATACTCAATAAAATAACAGTTTCAATCAACTCTGTTATTTTTTACGATAATGCTTTCAAACTTTTCTACATTTGCGAAACTTAATTTTTATCAAAAAATGATTCCAAAGTTTTTAGTTGGCGACAACACAGATTATGACGATGCAGTATTCATAGTGCACACCGAATACCCTCGATTTGTCATAAATCTAGAAGACGATGAAGTGGAATGGTTTGATACATTGGAAAATGAAAATGAAGAGGAAGCCACTCAAGAAGTGCAAAATTTAATACAACAGGCAGAAGAGTTTTACCAGCGGGAAGTTGACCGCTACGAAGAATTAGAAGATTAATTCAAAACCCTGACAGCCGTCAGGGTTTTTTTTTGAATATGAATTGGGCATTAAAACATAAGGATCAGTACAGACGCAACATTAAGTTGGCAGGACCAGTTATGATTGGATCCTTAGGTCACATCATGGTAGGCGTTGCCGATAGCTTGATGGTGGGTAAGATGTTAGGTCCAATTCCACTGGCAGCTGTGAGTTTGGCCAATAGCATTTTTCACATCCCATTGGTTTTTGCTGTAGGTATTGCATTTGGACTTACGCCTCTCATTGCCAATGCTGATGGTGAAGGGAATATTTCCAAAATAAGTCGCTTATGGAAAAACGGTTTGGTGGTAAACTTAACCTTTGGTTTTGTAATGATGGCACTGCTCTTTATGGCTGGTCCCTTATTCAATCACTTAAAACAAGAACCAGAAGTAGTAGAGTTTGCCCTCCCCTATTTCTTTATCATCATAACAGGAATCATCCCAATGATGTTATTCTTGAACCTGAAACAATTTGCAGAAGGGTTAAGTGATACAGCCGTTGCAACAAGAGTGAGTCTGGTAGCCAACTTTATCAATGTGGCTCTTAATTATATGTTGATCAAGGGACTTTGGGTTTTTCCAGAACTTGGTTTATTAGGAGCCGGTTATGCTACTGTAGCTTCTCGTTGGTTAATGTTTTTAGGGCTTTGGGGTTATATTAAGAACAAAGAAAAATTCAAGAAATATTGGATTGCCAGAAAAGAAGAACGCTACAAATGGAGCAGTATGAAGGATATTCTAAACATTGGTTTGCCCAGTGGATTGCAATACATCTTTGAGGTGGGTGCATTTGCCATTTCGGCAGTCATGGCTGGAAGCATTGGAGCCTTTCCTCAAGCTGCACATCAAATTGCTATCTCTTTGGCTTCTATAAGTTACATGGCTGCATCTGGTTTATCTGCTGCTGCAAGTATTAGGGTCGGAAACCAGTTGGGTCAAAAAGACTATCCACAGCTCAAATTGGCCGCAACTACGCTGTTTAAGATGGTTTTAGTTTTTATGACTGTAACCGGGATTGTATTTCTATTAACTAGAAATATTCTTCCCACGTTCTTTACAGATGAACCAGAAGTTATAGCCATTGCTGCTCAACTGTTGGTGATAACTACTTTCTTTCAGCTCAGTGATGGGGCTCAAGTGCTCGCTCAAGGCGCCTTAAGAGGGTTAAGCGATGTAAAGACTCCAACGTTAATCACCTTCGTGGCATACTGGGTTTTAGCCTTGCCAAGCGCATACATCTTTGCTTTTGTATTTAATTGGGGGATCGTGGGCATTTGGATTGGGCTTGCAGCCGGATTGACTTTTTCTGGGGCTCTTTTAACCAAAAGATTCTATAAAAAAGCGAATGAGTTACTTAGCCTCCAAAAGAATAACAATGAGTAGAAAGTGTCTTCATTAAGGTGCTTTCTAACTCTTTTTTGAAATAAGTTGAACAAGCTATATTCGTTGCTATGAAAATCCTATTTCTTTCAAGGTCAACTCTGTTTTCTCAACCCGGAGGTGATACCATTCAAGTTAAAGAAACCGCCAATGCATTGCAAGAAATGGGTATTGAAGTCGACATTCATTTAAAGGGTGAAGAGATTTTTTTTAATCGATATGACCTCATTCATTTTTTCAATTTAGGGCGTCCTGCAGACATTCTGCCTTATCTGCATAAGATCATGTCACCCATAATAGTTTCAACCATATTTGTGGAATATGGTAAAGGTTTCTTTCAACATACGCTTGAATATGCCAAAACTATAGGTAGGTGGCTCAATGGTAGTGACGTTTATCCAGGATGGTTGTATTTGCAGATGCGTCAAAAAAATGCCATTCAATTAGTTATTGACAGGTCAAAATTCTTAGTGACTTCCACCAGCACTGAAGCCCAGCGAATTCAAAAGAACTGGAAAACGAATCAAGCCCCTAGAATGGTTCCTTTAGGACTGTCTGAATCCTTTATAAATAATACAAAACCTGAAGGTAAGAGAGAAGGGTTTTTGGTCGTTGGAAGAATTGAAAAACTGAAAAACCAAAAAATGGCTATTCAAGCTTCAAATGACCTGGAGTTGAAATTGAAGATTATTGGACAAGCGGCTAAAAATCAAAGTAGCTATTTCGAAGAATGTCAAAAATTAGCAAATAGCCAAGTAGAATTTTTACCCTATCTAGAAACTGCAGATTTAATCGAAGAATATCAAAAAGCCGAGACTTTGATAATGCCAAGTCATTTTGAAACGTTTGGTTTAGTAGCCCTTGAAGCTTGGAGTCAAGGCTGCAAGCTCATTCTAAGTAACAAAATTGAAAGCAAGTCTTTCTTTGAAGACAAAGCGCTGTTTTTCGATCCAGAAAATTTAAATAGTTTGACTGATGCAATTGAAAAGTCGAAAGATTTGCCAAACATTAATCCTGACCAAGACTTATTAAAAAAACACAGTTGGAAACAATCTGCCAAGGCTTTGGTTCGACTATACGAATCATCCGTATTTTAATCATCTATGAGAATAGCCATTATTGGTAGCCGAGGTATCCCCAATCAATACGGAGGTTTTGAAGAACTAGCCGAGCATCTTTCCGTTTTTTTAGCGAAAAATGGTCATGAAGTTTATGTATATAACTCTCATCACCACCCGTATAAAGAAAAGATGTACAACGGAGTAAACATTGTTCATGCCTACGACCCAGAAAATGCCATTGGTACAGCTGGTCAATTTATCTATGACCTTAACAGTATTTTAGACGCTCGAAGAAAAAAACTAGATATTGTTCTTCAACTTGGGTATACAAGTAGTTCTATTTGGTGGTGGCTCATGCCCAAGAATGCGCGTGTTATCACAAACATGGATGGCTTAGAATGGATGCGGACTAAATACAGCAGTACGGTGAAAAAATTCTTGAAAAGAGCTGAATCTCTCGCAGCAAAGCATAGTCATTTAATGATTGCTGATAATCCAGAGATTGAAGCCTACTTGAGTAAACAGTACAAGAATCAAAAGATCTATATTCCTTATGGAGCTTTTATTCCAACAGAGTTCAATGATGGTCATTTGAAAGAATTCGGAGTAAAAGCAAAAGATTACTTTTTAGCCATTGCCCGTATTGAGCCAGAAAACAATATCGAAACCTTAGTAAAAGGAATACTGAAAAGTAAAAGCGATACTCCTTTATTGATCATTGGAAATATTGACACTCCATTTGGAAAAGAACTTCAATCCAAATACAAAAGCGATCAGATCAAATACATCTCTGCTGTTTACAATAAAGATAAACTAAACGCGCTGCGATATTATTCTAAACTTTATTTCCACGGTCACAGCGTTGGTGGAACCAACCCATCTTTATTAGAGGCCATGGCATGCCAATGCGTTATTTCTGCGCATCAAAACGCTTTTAATCAAAACACCTTAGGCGAAGACGCTTATTACTTTTTAGACGATACAGACATAGCCAATAGTATCGACCTACAGCATGATGAGGAAGTAGAAGCCACATTCATTAAGAACAACTTGAGCAAGGTGCGTGATAAGTTTAATTGGCGAGTTGTATCAGAACAATACGAAGTTGCAATGCAACAACTCAAAATTGGTTAAGTATTTTTATCCCAAATCTTTATTGATGAAATCCTCAATTGTTGCCTTTTTCTTAACACTTTCTATTTATGGTTTGGCGCTAAACCCAAGCAGAACATACAAGCAGCGACCAGATAGATACAATATCAAATACAAAGAAATCGTCATTAAATCGAATGACGGTAAAGCTGACATAAAACTCTGGTATTTTCCTTCGGTGAACGAATCTGACAAGCTCATGATCATTGCACACAATGGCGAAGGCAACATGGCCAACTACCTAAGACGGGTAGATCGCTTTAAGCGAATAGGCTATAGCGTAGTTACCTTTGATTACCGTGGCTATGGCGAAAGCAGTGAATTTGAAATCAATCCAGACATGTACATCTACCCTCAATTTACAGATGACTTGATAAGCGTTATGGATTATTGCAAAAAGAATTTCCAGGCGACTTTCGACTTGTATGGCTGGGGCATTGGTGCGGGGCTAGCTGCAGGTGTAGGCTGCAATCGCACCGACATAAAACGGATCATTGCAGATACGCCCTTTCTATCCTTAGGTGATCTTGAGCAGCGTTTTGATCAACAAAAGCAATGGAAAGAAGTTCCAGAGCGTGGCTATGACCCAATGTTTGAACCGATCACCTCCATAAAGCAAGCTTCAGGTGAAAACCTTAAAGGCATTTTATTAATTATCGGAAGTAATGATGTTTTGTTCAACTCGAAGGATATGGAAAAACTGCGTTCACAAAATAGAAAACTTGTCTGGCCCATTCGGGTAATTGAAAACCCAAGCAGAATGGATAATTTTAAAGCCAATAAAGAAAAGTACTTTGTGACCATCGCAGGCTTTTTAGACGACACAAAATGAAAAAATTCACTCTCAGCTTGCTCCTTTGTTTTGGAGTAGCTCTTCAAGCCCAAACGACTAAATCTGCACTCTTTTTAGGAAACAGTTACACCCAAGGAAATAACCTCCCTCAATTGGTTTCTAACATTGCCGAGAGTTTTGGAGACACCTTAATTCATGACAAAAACACTCCTGGAGGACATCAATTAAGTGGTCATGCTACCAATCCAACTTCACAAAGTAAGATCAAGCAAGGGAATTGGGATTATGTGGTTTTACAAGACCAAAGCCAGAAACCCAGCTTCGACACTGCCTTTGTGAACGTGAATTGCCGTCCATATGCAAAGGCGCTCAGCGATAGTATTTACAAATACAATAGTTGTGCACAGCCCCTCTTCTTTATGACTTGGGGTAGAAAAAATGGCGATGCCGCAAATTGTGGTTGGAATCCACCAAGTTGCACCTATTTGGGTATGCAGGGAAGGTTGCGTTCTAGCTATTTGATCATGGGGCAAGACAACAATGCACCCACCTCTCCAGTAGGGGCCGTTTGGCGAGATTTTAGAGCAGCTCACCCCAACGTAGAACTCTATACGGGAGATGAAAGTCATCCCAATATGAATGGAAGCTACTTAGCCGCCTGTACTTTTTACGCCAGCATTTTCCACAAAAGCCCTGTAGGGGCCTGGAAACCCACAAACATTGATTCGACTTTGGCTCACAACATTCAGTCACAAGCCAATGCTACGGTTTTTGATTCTGTGAGTGTTTGGGGAATTGATACCGTTTTGCCTAAACCTCATTATTCTGCATACTTATTAGTCACAACTCAAACAAAACAAACCTGGCACTTTGTGGCGTTAGATTCTGCTAATGCAGATTCTGCCACTTGGAATTTTGGAAATGGCATTACTGGAAAAGGAGATACTATATCAAATAGCTATACTCAAAATGGCGTCTATCAAGTGACATTAACTGTTTGGAAGAATTGCACGGCTATTGATTCAACTTTTATCATTCAAGTGTTCCCAGTTTGTGACATCCCAGAAAATGAATTGAATTTGGTGATAGCGCCAAATCCTGCGACCTCAGAAATACGGATGATGAATCAGTGTTTGAATTATGACTATACCATATTCAATAGCTATGGACAACCTGTATTATCAGGCAAGGTGATTGGAAGAATCTCAGTAGAAACATTAAAAGAAGGTGTGTATACCTTAATCGCTAAAGACAACGGAAAAGTCCTACGAGGGAAATTTATTAAGCGTTAGGAATCATTCGGATTGAGTAATACTTCAGGGTACACTATTGAATCTCTCTGGTAAATAATTTTACCCTTTTCAATCTGAAAGGTGGTGTAAAACTCCATGGCTGGATAGTTTTCTCCTTTCCATGAAAAAGGAAGAAATTGACCATGTGCATGTACATAGCCTTTGTTACTTTCTAAACTGTATAAATCCAATGCACCTTCTTCTCCAAATTCAAAGGAATCATTCCATTGAAAGAAATGCTTTAAATCCTCGTGACCGTAAATACTGTCTCCAGTGACAACATCTACTAAGCTTGCATTCTTTGAGTAATGAGATAAGAACAAATTGAAATCATCATGTTGCTTATATACCTTGTAATGGGCTTTGATGAATTCTTGATCATTAGAGGGTTCACATCCGAATAAAAAGAGTAAAGCACAGGATATTGCTACCTTACTTCGTTTCATTTCCATTGGATTTAGAAAACATATTCCAAATAGTAACGAGAATGATTTTTACGTCTAGAAGTAAGGACCAATTCTCTAAATAATATACATCAGCTTTTACCCGCGCTTCCATGTCCTCTGTTTCAGGAGTTTCACCTCTAAGACCACGGCTTTGGGCTAAACCTGTAATCCCAGGTGTAATGAGATGACGAACCATAAAACTGTCTATCAATTCGCGATAAGCACTGGTATGATTGAGCATATGCGGACGCGGTCCAACGATAGACATTTGCCCTTTTAATACATTAATAAACTGTGGTAATTCGTCCAGATTATGGTTTCTTAAAAAATGGCCCACTTTGGTTATTCGCGAATCATTGGCTGTAGCTTGTTTGGTATCAGCCTCGTCATTGACTACCATACTTCTAAACTTGTACACGTAAAACTCTTCATTATTCAAACCACTCCGCAATTGTTTAAAAAACACTGGACCTTTGGAAGATAGTTTCACTACCAATGCCAAAATGGGGAATAGCCATGAAAAGATAAATACGCAAAAAAAAAGGGTGACGAGAATGTCGAAGAAACGTTTTAAAAAGCGATTATGACGATACGCCAAGGGCTCTTTTCTGGTGATCAACACAGGAACATCTCCATACAATTCTATTTGGGCATGTACTAAATTCTTTACCCCTAAAGAAGGGAGATACCTAAAACGCATCAGGTTGGCATCTGCTATTCTAAACCACTCATTTATGCGATCATCATCTGCTTCTAAAGCACAAAACACTTCAGAGATTTCGAGCTGATTTAAATCGGTTTTAGCTTGATCTAAATTTCCCTTTACACCAGGTAAATTTTCATCTGCATACCAGGCAGCTACAGACAATCCAAGTTCGGTGTTCTCCGTAGCTTGCTGATAAAATTTTATCGCTTCAGGACCGTGCCCCAATAGCATAACAGGGTTTCTATGCGATGCCTTTAAATAATACCTTCTTAATTGACTTATAAATACCAATCGAGCTAAAAGTACCATCGGACCAAAGCTGGCGTAGAAATAAATGAAGAAGAGTCGAGAATAATAATCCCATTTCAGGATAAAAAGAATGAGCGTTAAAACCGATACTTGAAGTATCAACCCGTTAAATGCCCTACCTACAGATTTTCGTAATTCAAAACTCGGGCGTACATCGTACATTTTAAGTAAAGCTGCAGCTAAAAGCCAAACTAAATTGAGAAAAACCCACAACTGCAAATAGTAATTGTAATAAGTTGGGTTTTCAACCTCAAGGTCGTCAAAACGCAAAGCTCCGGCTAAAACAAAACAGCCGTTTAATATAATCACGTCCAGCAATAGCTGCACAAATCGTAAAAACTTTGAATTCTTATCCTGCACTTAAACTTAACTAATCAATGTCGCCAAAGGTAACCTCCACTCGCTTTAATTGCCAATCTTCCCATTTATCTTTATGGGCTTCCATGTATCCGTCTATATCCGCTCTTATGTTTTCATTTTTATACGCATTCTGCAAATAGGATTTGGCAGCGCTTCGCCATCTTCTATTGCCCTGAAACAAGCCTTGAAACAAGTTCTCTAAAAGATATTGATCAGGTTCAAGACGAACAACGGAAATCACTTCTAAAGCCTTCATACGGGTGAGGAAATCGTATTGTTCACCAGTTAAGTCTATCAATGACTGGTGTCCTCTTTCCCGATTGCTGCTGATGTAATTCACCAACTCATGCATAACCAAAACATTGTTTCCTCTTGTCCCGTTTACCCCTTCTGTTAATTCCAAGTAATCATCCGCATTTTCTCTAAAACTGGTAAATAGTTTAAGTAAGGCCTCTTCTTGCAATAGGTACGATGATGCTTTTAACCAGCTTCGCACCATTTTTTCATGACTTTTAGGAATCTCTTTGATGTTCAAATATGCTCGCTTTGCATCAACACTGGCATTTTCCACTTGTGTTTTTAAATACTTCTCAGAAAAATTTTCATTGTTTACAACGAAACTGATATAATGTTTCTGAGCATAATCAGGCCAATTTTGAATATTGAGATCTTTCACTTGCTTTTCTTCCAATCCTTTTGGCCCCTCACCTTTTAAAAGAAGACATGACATCAAACGGCTCTCCCCATGTTTAAATTGGTTCAGCTTCCATTCAAGTGGTAAATCAAAGTTCCAGCTCACCAAATGATTAAGTCCTGGATCCACTTCTATGTAGCGAACGTTTTCTCCTTTTTTCAAAAAGAAATTCAAGTTTTTCTTGTAATCCCCAATCTTCACATCATATCGATACTCGTCTTTATCTGTCTTGATGATCACGGGAATGGTCATCAAGTAGGGCGGCCTTCTAGAATTTATTTTTTGCTCTTGAGTAAAACTTAAACTTAGCTTAGAATCATTTTCATTGAAGCTTGCTTTAAACCGGATAATAGGCATCTTAGGTGAGACTAACCACTGCTGAAAAAAACGCTCGAGGTCTTGTCCGCTCACTTCCATACTGGTTTGAATCAAATCACTGGAAACAACCATTCCTTCAGCATTTTTATTTAAATAATTCTGCATGGTCATTTTGAAAGTTTCTTCGTCCATTTCCTCTCTCAACATATGTAATACCCAAGCTCCCATTTCATAAAACTTAGTACTTCCCGCTTTACTGTGTTGTAGTGGAAACTCATTGGTCAAGTTATCCGCCTCGATATGTGCAAGAGCATTCAATCGAATCGCATCAAAGCGCTTTTTGCCAAAAAACTCTTCTTCAGCTAACCAGCTGTAATAGGTAGCAAACCCTTCATGCAACCAGTGATCGTGGCTACTTAAGGCCGTCACATAATTCCCAAACCATTGATGAGTTAGTTCATGTGCATTTACACCAAAATAGGGTTCATCATTAAAACTGATTTCATCTACACAATAGAAATCGCCAAAGATGGTGGCAGATGTATTCTCCATGGCTCCATGCTGAAAGTCTTTTACTGGAACTTGTCTATATCCCTGCCAAGGATAATCAATACCAATTTCATTTTCCATCCAGTCGAACAATTCTTTGTTTTTGTAATAGGTCCATTCATTTCTATTTTCCCATTCTGGATAGTAATAGTTCTCTAAACTCACTTTTGAAAGACTTTTCTCAGTCAACTTCTCGTACTTCCCTATGGCAATCATCATCAAATAAGAAGACATGGGAGTTTCCATTTGGTAGGTCCAAATATTCGTTGATCCATTCTCTTCAAAATTCACGAGGCTACCGTTGCTCAATACTTCATAATCTTTATCAAAAAGTATAGACAAGCCACAAACCAATTTGTCATTTTGAGCATCAACATGCGGAATCCAATGTCTATTGTCTATACCTTGTCCTTGAGTCCAAATTTGCTTGCGGCTTTTACCTGAGGGATCATTCCATCCCAAAAAATACATCCCTCTTTTTGGGTTTGCAGTGTAGATCAATTGAAGTGTATGCTCTGAGCCAATAACCAACGGTCGGTCTGGAAAAATGGATAGCCCCTTCTTCTCTATCTTGTAATTGACAATATCTCCATCAAGCAAAACACCCTTGTAATTCATCTGAATGCCGTCTAACCACAATGAATCTAGATTCTTGGTCGCATTTTTAAAATGAATCGTCACCTCACCAGAAATAAGCCCATCCTCAGGTTTGAAGGCTAAGTTTGCATTAAGCTTTTGTTGATCTATTTGTAAAACCCTAGCCTTGGCCTCATCCTCAGGGTATTGAGCAAATGCTCCAAAAAAGCAAAGCAGAAGTATGAAGGAAATAGAATTTTTGAAGAATGATTTTTTCATAACTCAAGGCAGTTCGTAAAGCGGAATGCTCACCGCATTTTTATATTTGGTTTGTGCAATATAACATTCTAAAAACACCCATTGAGTACCTAAAAGGCGTAGGCCCAGCGAAGGCTGACCTTTTGAAAAAAGAGTTGCACATATTTACCTATCAAGATCTGTTGTTTCATTATCCCTATCGGTATGCAGATCGAAGTAAATTTTACAAAATCAATGAGATCAAATCAGTTGATGTAGAAGTACAAGTAATCGGTGTTATAACTTCAGCTGAAGAATTAGGGCAAAAAAGAGGAAAACGGTTAGTTGCCAAATTTAGGGATGCTACTGGGACCGTAGATTTGGTTTGGTTTAAAGGAATAAAGTGGATCAAAAATTCTTTAAAGCTCAATACACCTTATATCTTATACGCTAAACCTTCCATTTACAATGGCATTGTAAACTTTGCTCACCCAGAGCTTGAATTAAAAGCAGAGGCTGACAAGAGTTTACAAACTGGTCTTCAACCCGTTTATTCAACCACAGAAAAACTCATACAAAAAGGATTGACCAACAAGGCCTTTGCAAGGCTTACCAAAGCTCTGTTACCCCAACTAAAAAATCAAATTCAAGAATCTTTAACAGAGGATATTCGTATTGCTAATAAACTTCCGCCCAAAGAATCCTCACTTTTCGCTATTCACTTTCCAACGAATCAAGAACAATTGAGGTGGGCAAGATACCGGATGAAATTTGAAGAACTTTTCTTTCTTCAATTGAATCTATTGATTCAAAAACAAGTGAATCAAACAAAAATGAAAGGGTATGCTTTTCCAAGGGTAGACTATTATTTCAACACTTTCTTTAAGGAACATCTCCCTTTTGAACTTACGGGGGCTCAGAAAAAGGTATTGAAAGAGATTAGAAGTGATATCGGTACTGGTAAGCACATGAACAGACTGGTTCAAGGTGATGTTGGAAGTGGTAAAACCATGGTTGCGTTAATGAGCATGCTCATTGCCTTAGATAATGGATTTCAAGCTTGTTTAATGGCACCTACCGAAATATTGGCTACGCAACATTACAATGGCTTAAACAATGATATTGGCGACATGCCGATGAGGATTGAACTGCTTACAGGATCGACAAAAACTGCCAGAAGAAAGGAAATACATGAAGGGCTGCTCAACGGGGAAATCCACATTCTTGTGGGCACCCACGCCTTACTCGAAGAAAAAGTTCAATTTAAAAACCTAGGGCTAGCCGTTATTGACGAGCAACATCGTTTTGGAGTGGCGCAAAGAAGTAAGCTGTGGCTCAAAAACAAAAAGCCCCCTCATGTTTTGGTTATGACTGCCACTCCTATACCCAGAACTTTAGCCATGAGTCTTTATGGAGATTTGGATATTTCTGTAATTGACGAGTTACCACCGGGTAGAAAACCCATCACGACAGTGCATCGTTTTGATAAGAATCGATTGAAAGTTTTTGGTTTCCTGAAAGAAGAGATTGCAAAGGGAAGACAGGTTTACATCGTTTATCCATTGATTGAAGAGTCTGCTAAAATGGACTACAAGAATTTAGATGACGGTTATGAAAGTATAAAACGAGCCTTTCCCTTACCAGAATATGCCATTAGCATTGTTCATGGTAGAATGAATGCTGCGGATAAGGAATATGAGATGCAACGGTTTGTAAAAGGTGAAACACAGATTATGGTGGCCACTACCGTAATAGAGGTAGGCGTAAATGTTCCGAACGCTTCGGTAATGGTCATTGAAAGTGCTGAGCGCTTTGGACTCTCGCAATTGCATCAGCTACGCGGCCGCGTGGGTCGAGGTGCTGAAAAAAGCTTTTGCATACTCATAACCAGTTATAAGCTAAGTGAAGATGGTAGAACACGCATGGAAACCATGGTGCGCACCAATGATGGGTTCGAAGTGGCTGATGTTGACCTCAAACTTAGAGGCCCAGGTGACCTTATGGGAACTCGACAAAGTGGAATGCTTGACTTGAAGATTGCTGATATTGCAAAAGATGGACCCATACTAACCAGAGCCCGAGATTCTGCAATCCAATTGTTGAAAGAGGATCATAATCTCAGCCTACCTAAACATTTAATAATCAGAAATGAATACTTAAAAAAATACAGGGGTAAAATGCAGTGGAGTAGAATTTCTTAATCAGGAAAAGGTTTAAATCCACTTCAAATTAAGTGTTTTACCCCATGATATTTCTCACTTTTCTCACACAAGTTATTCGCTTTTAAATGTTTATAAAAATCATATTTTAAAATTTGTCTAACACTCTGTTAGAATTTACATTTGAGAAAAATAAATCTAACTACAATGAGAAAATTACCCTTATTCTTATTAGCGCTAATGCTATTCAGTTTTTTTGATGTAAGTGCCTTCGGAACCGATGATGATGACGACAGACGCAGAAGGAGAAGAAGACGAAAAGGTCCTAAGTATGAAGTTGGAATCAACCCACTTGGCTACCTATTCGGAAACTACAATGTGATAGGTGCGGCTCATTTATCTGAATCAAAGTCTTTATTTCTAGAATTTGCATATTCTAGAGTAACTAGTGATTACAGCACATTCGACCCCAATACAGGAGTTCCCATTATCACAAACGTTGTTTCTCAAGGATTTTCAATAGCCCCAGAGTTTAGACATTACTTCAATCCAAATAATGACAATGACGGTTGGTTCTTAGGGGGATACTTAAATATTAGATCGTTGACTACAGATGGTAAACCATACTTTGGATTCAATTCTGATGATGAACTAGTAAACTATGATTTAAGCACTTTTGGTATAGCTCCTGGGGCAACTGGTGGCTACGGCTGGGCCTTTGATAATGGAATAACCTTGACTCTATGGGCTGGTGTTGGATACAGCATTGTATATTCTGAAACAAAAGATCCAAATTTTGTTCCTTCAACAGACCCAACGAACAATATTTACAATCAGGCTGTTAATGTTGTAAACAGGCTTGACTCCAGAGGAGGTTTTACCGTTGGTTACCGATTCTGACAATAAACAAACTTTAATGAGGCGGCTGTGTAATGATACACAGCCGTTTTTTTTGATTAGATATTTAGAAGAAAGTTTACTTTTCATCCCTTCTTGAAAAGCTTAAAGAACATATTTAAACTCGAGATAGACCCGAAGCGTATTTATGGTCTAGACATTATTAGAGCATTGGCCATTTGGTTTGTTATATATGCGCACTCATTAACCTATCTAGAGCACCTTATACCCATTCAATACTTAAGAAGAGGGATGTATGATGGAGTCTCCATTTTCTTCACCCTCAGTGGATTTTTGATTGGTGGCATCTTAATTAAAATTCTAGAAAAGGAACAAAAACTCAATACGCAAATACTTTGGAATTTTTGGAAAAGAAGATGGCTACGTACACTTCCCAATTACTTCTTAATTCTAAGCATTCTGGTCATCTACTTTTTACTATTTCGCGATTTTGAAGGGATAGCCTATTGGAAGTACTTTTTCTTTATCCAGAATTTAGGAACGCCTCAACCTTGGTTTTTTGGAGAATCATGGAGTTTGAGTATTGAAGAGTGGTTCTACCTCATTACTCCTATTGGCCTTCTAATTTGCATCAAATATCTTAAGCTAAAACTAAAACACAGTATGATCTTGGTTGCGAGTACACTTATTTTTTTAAGTCTTTGGGCAAGAGTTGGTCAATATGCCGCTTCTTATCCATTCCCTATGGACCTTACCCGTTATGGAAGCCTTATTCGCATGCAAATTCAAACACGTTTAGATGGTTTAATGATAGGTGTTCTGGCAGCCTGCCTTCAATTCTATAAACCCATATTTTGGAAGCAAAAACAGAAGCTCATGTTTTTAGTAGGGCTCATTTTCCTGATAATATATTACTTCTTTAAAGACCAAGTTCTACCGATGTCGTGGGGAGTCGCCAGCCCTTTGGTCATCGCTTTAGGAGTGGCCCTGATTCTTCCCTACTTAAATGATATTAAACATGGAAAAGGAGTTTTATTTAAGATAATTACGTATATCAGTCTGACTTCCTATTCTGCGTATTTAATCAATCTTGCCTTGGTACAAGACATTGTAGTTTACAACTTGAGTAAGCTATTACCAGGCCATTGGCCATTAGGGATATTGTCGTTTGTCCAACTGATACTATTCTTTACACTCACTTTTGGTGGTGCCATTTTATTGTATAAGTATTTTGAACTACCCATTATGAAGTTAAGGGATAAGAAAAAATAAAGTCTTATAGATTTAAGGTGCATACTATCACCAGCTCAATTCAATACTTACATTTGTTGCAATGCCACTGAAGAAGCTTATAGATAGAACCCATGTGTACCACGTTTATTACAGACGTAAAGGTGCATACAGCCTCATTAAAGAAAATGCGGTTAAGATCATCATAGGTACCGTTGTTATTGTGGGCCTGATTATCCTATTAAAAAAGCTGGATATTTTTCACCCTGAACAAGATGCACAGTATTTAAAAGAACACTTCAACCCAATTCCGGTTCATTTAATGCTTCTGCTTTCAGAGATCTGTATCGGTTTGGTTCCCCCTCCCATATTCATTTTTTGGGCTGCTAAATTCGAAAGCCCTTACTTAATGGTGTTTACGCTTTCGCTCATGTCTATTCTAGGTGGAGTCATTTCCTTCTTCATTGGGCGTTGGTTGCATAGTTTTCCGAAAATTAAGAAATGGGTAGACGAGAAATACAAAAAGCAGTTTGATACGCTAAAACGATTTGGAGGTTTGCTGATAGTTGTTTCCACGGTTTCACCAATTTCCTTTCCTACTGTTGCTATGATTGCAGGAATTGTAGGATTTCCTTTTAAGACCTATTTCTTCTTGTCGTTAGCACGGTTTATTAAATTTTATGGTTGGGCCTTTGCAATTATTGAGGGTTTGAGCTTGCTTTAGGATTTTCTTGCTCCAATTCAGATTTCAATTTCCTTTTTTGCTCAATGAGATAACTGGTCTTTATTGTTCCTGCTATACCTCTAGGAATTATTATGACCAATAAGGCTATTACAATATATACAAGCCCAAAGATTATCGAGATTAAAAACCAGGCAACGCCTATACCCATATCCATGAGTATCCCAAAGCCCAATGCATTCTGATTGTCTTGTTCACTTGCCCAATCTACTCCAGAACCAATAACACCCGAAGCCTCTAAGAGAAAACGAACCATTACAATAAATACCACGATTAATAAGGCGATATTCACAATTCTCATTTTATCCCAGACATACCATTTTATAGGTAAGATTTCTTTATTCCCTGCCCTACTTGCCCTGCCATATAAAAAACGTCCTAACCCAACTGTCGGGAAAGTAACCAGCAAAAGGAACTCTTTTTTGTCTTCAATATTTTTCTCGAAATAGAAGTAATAAGGAACCATCAGAAAGATGCCCACACAGAGATTGAAAACGAGATAATAAATGAGCAGTTCAACAATCATGTTACTTTGATATCATCAATCATGATTTTTTCAAAATCATCAGCACAAAGGCGCACAAAATCATTTTTCTTTAGCATTAGATCGAATCTTTAATTGCCTGAATCAATTGATCAATATCATTCGAATTATTGAAAGTGTGCAAGGAAACACGCAGAGCATCTCCTCTTACCGACAAGTAGATCTTTCTCTCAAGAAGTCTCGATTTGAATTGCTCTTGCTCTATTTGCTCCGGCAGCTTCAAAGAGAATAAATGATTCGAAAACAATTCAGAGTTGGTTTCAACTCCTAAATGATCCAAATAACTGAATAATGGCTTACTTAGCTCTTCCCCATAATCTTGAATAAATTGAGGAATCCAAGTATTGACTTGTTTTAAGCCTTCTAACAAAATGGGTGTAAGCACAAAATGACTGGTTTCACCAACATTGTATCGCCCTGCCCCTTCGGTATAATCCGAGGTATATTGAGTTAAGGTTTCAAAATTTTGAGCATTGACTCTATTCATCCATGATTCTTCCAAAGGCACACCATCATGAAACTTTTCATGCACATACATCAAGCCCATAGAATAGGGGCCAAATAACCATTTGTAACTCGCGCATACTAAAGCATGAATCTTGCATTCTTCAACATTAATGGGCATGGCACCTACAGACTGTGTTCCGTCTACAATGAAAACAGCTCCAACCTCTTCACATCGTTTACCTATAGCTTCGAGATCAAAACGATAACCATTCATCCAATGCACTGAAGAAATGAGAACAACAGAAGTATCTTGATTTATTGCTTCTAACAATTCTTGGTTCCAATTTGCAATAGAATTTGAGGCACCTGTTGGTGCTGCTACAACCAGACTTTGATCTTGATCTTTACACCAGCGCTCTAAGCAATAATACCCACTTGGAAACTCATTGAGGTTGGTGACTGCATGGCCTTTTTCTTTACCACTTACATTGTTCAACACTGAACTAAATCCAAAAGAGGTTGAAGGAATAATAGCTATGGACGAAGGCTTAGCGCCAATCAGCTTGCCAAACTCTTTTCGCACCTGATGGGTTGGCTCAAAGAAATCCTCAACCTTAATTTGTATTGGATTTCGACCTCGTTGAAGAGCTTTTATTCCGGCTTCCTCAGCAGATTTCAAAAGCGGAGCCTTATAGGCACAATTCAAGTAATGAATGTCATCCGGTAAACTAAACAGATGTTTTTGAGAATTCATATTATTTCTTTTCAGTAGATGAATCTGCTTCTTCATCCTTTTTGGATTCAACCGAACTATGCGTCTTTTTTACTGCCTTCTTTTTCGCTGTGCTCTTCTTACGCGGTTTTGCTTCGTCTTTTTTCTCGATCACCTCACGTTTCGGAATAGGAATGCTTATACCATTTTCTTTAAGCGCATTGTATATACCCACAGCTACATCACTGGTAGTAGACAACATGTTCTCTGTTACCCAAAAGAGTATTCTAAAATCGGCTGAGAATTCTTTAAATCCAAGGAACAAGACCATGGGCTCTGGATCTTGAATAACACCTTCGTGCCCCTTGATCACCTCTTTGATAATTTCCATGACCTTATTAGGATCTGTACCGTATTCCACTTTTATAAATAGCTCTCTTCTTCGTTTAGAGTCAGATAAAGTCCAATTGGTTACTTGTTGAGAGATCAATTCCATATTTGGAACGATTACTTCTGCACCATCCCAATCTCTAATCCGGCTTGCGCGGATTCCTATTTCTACAATGGTACCTTCAACAGTTCCAGATGAAATTACATCGTCAACACGAACAGGTCGTTCGAATATCAAGATTAAACCAGAAACAAAATTCCCAACTACATTTTGTAATCCAAATCCAATACCCACACCGAGTGCTCCAGCTATAAACCCTAATTTATCGAGACTTATTCCAGCCGCAGCAACGGCCATTAGAAAACCAAGTACCAACACAGTATATCGTGTCATAAGCCCAGCAGCCATCGGCACGCCCTTCTTTAAATTAAGGCGTGGTAATATTTCGATAGCTAAAATATCTTTAACAATATTGGCGATGATGGAGAAAATAATCAGGATAATTATAAAATTTACCACTTGACCCACACTTAAATACACATCACCAAAGTTTTGGCCCACTTCCATAAAAGTGGTTAGGCTATCTGCTATGTACGAACGGAGACCTATCTGGGAAAGAAATGTTCTGATCCAAAGGAAATAGAACCATAGCTTAAGGTAAAATAACACCTTTCGCTTGATCATATCCCCTTGCTTTGCAATCAAGCGGACATAGTTACGTGCATTACTCACCATCAATAAATCCAACAAACTCTTAACTATGCTAAATATTAACGCCAGCATTAGCCCTACAGTGATGGTAATGACCATAGTCTTCGTAAGAATTCTGGCAAGGAAAAGACTTCCTGTAAAGTTTCCGTAAATCGCTACTAAAGAGAATAATAAATAGACCGGAAACATTCTTTTACTAATTTTTCTCCACGCGTCATTCTTTGACTTTTGAATTGGAGATCTTTTCAGCATTAAGTATGAAAATCCTACAAAAACTAAAATGGATTGGATAAGAACAATGACCCTCTGTGACAATGGATAACTGGTCATAAAGTTTTCAGTGAATCCTAAGGTGTAAAGAAGAGCGGTATAATAGTACACGTACTTTACTTTGCCCTCTACTAATCCGTTTAAAACGAATAAGAATGAAATAAGAACACAGAAAAGAATAATGTTTACAAAGTATACTGGGGGATCTTGATATACCCAAAAGCTTATAAACATGCTTAAGATAATTCCCACCCATACAGGTTTGTTGATCAGGTAAACTGCCTTTTGATCAAAACCTGATACATCTGGATTGTTCTTTTTAAAGATGTGTTGGAAATAGAAAAAGATAAGAATGAAAACAATGGTTAACGACAAATGAACCTCAGCGGAACCCTTATTGTCTGCCAAATAATTTCGGGTGCGCTCGTAACTGGCATTAAAGGTTCCTGAAAGTTGATCAGCTATGTTCTCTTCTTCATCAGATCCTTTAAATGCTGCACGCAGTGGTGGTGAATCTCGTGCAAATATGTTTAGCTTCTTAGCATCAGAAATATCTTGAATTCGCTGTTTCATATTCAAGATGTGACTATGCTCTTGGGCTACAATATCAAAATAGGTAAGAATGTTATTTAAAGAATCCTTGAGATTTACATTGCTAACCTTAAGATTAGAAAGCATTCCATCTATTCTGTTTAGCAGTGGCTCGGGAATCTCAGAAGCCTCTGTTTCCTTTGTCAGCTTCCATCGATCGTAGTAGTTCGTAGTTTTTAATAACCCTTCTTGGTACGCCTCTGAGAGTTTGCTCAGTTCTCTTTTGTATTTCTCAATCTCATTTTCATAGGTCGTCCAATTGTTATTGATATCGGTAAGTGCCCAGAGATTATATAACTCCAGCTTTTCATAAACCGTGTCTGATCGTAAGTCCACGTTTTTTTCCAGCGACTGTTCATATCGCTTGTAAATAGAAGAAGCGTGTTCATTCTTTTCAAGTGCTTCGCGGGCTTTACGTAAAGCTTCATCAGTTTCTTCGGCTGCTGTAGTAAGATTTGCAACGGCAAAAGGCTGCAGGGCCACACTGTCATTAGAGGTGGCTTCTTGCGCTTTTATTAAAATGGAAGAAATGAAAAAGAGGAAAAACCAAAATCTCTTCATAGTATCGGGTTTAACCCGAAAATACTAATGTTTTGGATTATCTGCCTCTTTAAAATTTCAAACTGTTAACACAGTATCTTAATAACTATGTTTTGTTTGCTAATTGACCGCATGCAGCATCAATGTCTTTTCCGCGGCTTCTTCTCACGTTCACGGTAATTCCGTTTCGTTCTAATTCGCTCGTGTAGAGGTCAATTGCTTTTGTAGAAGCTTGTTGGTAAGGTCCATCATCAATAGGGTTATACTCTATTAAATTCACCTTACAAGGAATCACTTTACAGAAATTTACCAAAGCTACAGCGTCTTCAAGGGTATCATTAATTCCCTTCCAAACCACGTATTCATAGGTAACCTTTCTGCCTGTTGTATCGTACCAATACCTCAGGCTATCTGCTAATTCATCCAGATTGTTTTTCTGATTAATGGGCATAAGTTTGTCTCTTTTTTCATCTTGGGCTGAATGCAATGATAC